>JBKJTI010000095.1:0-32869 GCA_046590425.1 Cypionkella sp.
CCCTTTTGATTGAGGGGCTGATACGCCGGATTCGTGACGGTTGTTTATCGGGGGTGTGACGCTTGGGTAACAAAGAGCGCTCTGCGCAAGTCTTTGCTATGACATAGAAACTTCATCTCTCCGTTACGTATCCTTCATGGCGGGCTCCTAGATCACCGCTCAGCAACCGTCCGGGCAAACCCCGGCGGGTCGGCTTAACAGGAGACTTCCATGACCGTTTTCAAAACCCTGACCTCGGGCGTCAGCCTGCTGGCGATGCTGGTGGCTGGTGCTGCTTCAGCGCAAAGCTTGGACGAAATCACCGCTGCAGCGAAGAAAGAAGGCAATCTGACCACCATCGCTTTGCCGCATGACTGGTGCGGCTATGGTGCGGTGCTGGAGGGGTTCAAGAAGAAATACCCTGAGATCGCCGTTAACGAATTGAACCCGGATGGCTCGTCGGCGGATGAGCTGGAAGCCGTGCGTGCCAACAAAGGCAACACCGGCCCGCAAGCGCCTGACGTTCTGGACGTTGGCCTGTCGTTTGGCCCTGCCGCCAAAGAAGAAGGTCTGATCCAGCCGTATAAAGTCTCGACCTGGGACAGCATTCCGGACAGCGCCAAGGATGCCGATGGCTTCTGGTATGGCGACTATTACGGTGTGATGGCGTTCATCGTGAACACCGATATGGTCAAGAACGTCCCCGCCGATTGGTCCGACCTGATGAAGCCGGAATACGCAGGCGCCTTCGCGCTGACTGGCGATCCGCGCTCGGGCAACCAAGGCCTGATGTCGGTGATGTCGGCTGGTATGGCGATGGGCGGGGCTCCGGGGGCTGACTCGGCCGCCAAAGGGCTGGAGTTCATGGGTGCGCTGAACAAGGCTGGCAACTTCGTGCCGGTCGCGGGCAAAACCGGCACCATCGCGCAGGGTGCTACCCCGATCGTTGCGGCTTGGGATTACAACGCCTTGGCTTGGCGCGACACCCTCGCAGGCAACCCGAAAGCCGAAGTGATCATCCCGGCTTCGGGCACTTTGGCGGGCGTTTACGTGCAGGCGATCAGCGCTTATGCACCGCACCCCAATGCTGCAAAACTCTGGATGGAATACATCTACTCTGACGAGGGCCAACTCGGCTGGCTGAACGGCTATTGCCACCCGATCCGCTTCAACGATCTGGCCAAGCGCGACGTGATCCCAGCGGATATGCTGGCGAAACTGCCGCCTGCTGCCGCTTATGAGAAAGCTGTGTTCCCGACGTTGGAAGAACAGGCTGCACATAAAGAGGCCGTGACCGCTGGTTGGGATGCAACCGTCGGCGTCAAGGTCGAGTAAACGTTTAACCCGCCCCTTGGCTTTGGCCTGGGGGCGGGTTTCCTTTTAGGATCATAGCATGAGAAGTTCTCGCCTTTGGCGTGCCCTACCGTGGAACGTCCTGGGGGTGTTGCCGTTTTTGCTGTTCGCGCTGCTGTTTTTGCTGCTGCCCACTGCGAATATCGTAGCGGGGGCGTTTGTCGACGGCTCTGGCAGCTTTACGCTGAAAAATATTTTCAATCTGGCGACACCTGAGATTATGAATGCGTTTTGGCTGTCGATCCGGCTCAGTTTCACCTCGGCTCTGATCGGTTGCGCTTTAGGATTTGCGATTGCTTTGGCAGTGGTTTTGGGCGGCTTGCCCACATGGCTGCGCGGCATCGTGATGACGTTTTCCGGGGTGACCTCGAACTTCGCCGGGGTGCCTCTGGCCTTTGCCTATGTGGCGACTTTGGGCAGGGTAGGGTTTGTGACGCTGCTGTTGCGCGACTGGTTCGGGGTGAATATCTACGCTTTGGGCTTCAATATGATCAGCTTCTGGGGGCTGGTCGCGGCCTATGTGTTCTTTCAGATCCCGCTGATGGTGCTGATCATCACCCCCGCGATTGACGGGCTGAAGCGCGAATGGCGTGAAGCGGCGGAGGTTCTCGGCGCGACCGGGGGCCAGTATTGGCGGATGGTGGCGCTGCCGGTGCTGGGGCCGTCGCTGCTGGGGACGCTGGCTTTGCTATTCGCCAATGCATTTGGTGCGGTTGCGACGGCGATTGCTTTGACCGGGTCGTTGCTCTCCATCGCGCCGATCCTGCTGTTCAACCAAATCCGCGGCGATGTGCTGCAAGATCCGCATTTGGGCTATGCTTTGGCCTTCGCGATGATCGTGATCACGGGCATTTCCAACGGGGTCTATATCGTGATGCGGACCCGCGCGGAAAGGTGGATCAAATGAAGCGGTTTCTGGCTTGGGCCGCGATTGCGGTCGGTGTGGTGTATTTCTTCCTGCCGCTGGTCGGGATGCTGGAATTCTCGTTGAAAATGCGGCGGGGGGAGTATTCGCTGGACGCGTACCGTTCGGTGATGGGCGATCCGCAGTTTCAGGCGACTTTTGGATATTCGGTGCTGATGGCTTGTCTTACGATTGTGTTCGGCGTGCTGGTGGTGGTGCCGACGGTGTTCTGGGTGCGGCTGAAACTGCCGCGCCTGCGCCCGTTCATGGAGTTTATCACCTTGCTGCCCTTGGTGATCCCGCCAATTGTGATCGTGTTCGGCTATATCCGTTTGTTCAACACTTCCAGTTGGTTGCCGCTGACGGGCAGTGCTTTGGGCACCGATTTCCTGCTGATGTGCGGTTATGCCGTGCTGGCTTTGCCCTATATGTATCGCGCGGTGGACACTGGGCTTGCGGCGATTGATCTGCGCACCTTGACGGAAGCCGCGCAGAGCCTTGGGGCGGGTTGGATCACTGTACTGGCAAAGGTGATCTTGCCGAATGTGCTGGTTGCGGTGCTGTCGGGGGCGTTTTTGACCTTTGCCATCGTGATCGGCGAATATGTCTTTGCGGCCTTGCTGGATCGGCCTGCGTTCGGGCCGTATCTGGTCTGGGCGGGCGGCAACAAAGCCTACGAGCCTGCAGCTTTGGCGGTGATGACCTTCGCTTTGACTTGGGCCTGCATGGCGCTGATCCAACTGGCCACCAAATTTTTCAAACATACAAGGATGCCGCGCTGATGGCGTATCTCGATCTTAGTGCGCTGCAAAAGTCGTATGGCGCGAACCAAGTGGTGAAATCGTTCGATCTGGGCGTGGCGAAGGGCGAGTTTGTCTCGCTTTTGGGGCCGTCTGGCTGTGGCAAGACCACGGTGCTGCGGATGGTGGCGGGGTTTGAAACCCCCACCGTTGGCAGCATCCGCATCGACGGGCAGGATGTGACGCATCTGCGGCCCAATCAGCGCAATATCGGTATGGTGTTTCAGGCCTACGCGTTGTTTCCGAACCTGACGGTAGCGCAGAATGTCGGCTTTGGGTTGAAGATTGCCGGGATTTCCAGCGCCGAGATCACCGCACGGGTGGCGGAAATGTTGGCGCTGATCGGGTTGCCGGAAATGGGCGCGCGCTATCCGTTTCAGCTTTCGGGCGGGCAGCAGCAAAGGGTGGCTTTGGCGCGGGCTTTGGCGCCGCGTCCGCGGGTGTTGTTGCTGGATGAGCCGCTGTCGGCGCTGGATGCGAAGATCCGGGTCAGTTTGCGGGCCGAAATCCGCGATATTCAGCGCAAGCTGGGCATCACCACGATTTTTGTGACCCATGATCAGGAAGAAGCCCTGTCGATGTCGGACCGGGTTGTGGTGATGAATGGCGGGCGGGCGGAACAGGTTGGCGCGCCATTTGAGATTTATAATCATCCGAAAACCCGCTTTGTGGCGCAGTTTGTCGGGACGTTGAACACCTTGGACGCCATCGTTACCAATCCGGCAGGCGGTGAGGTGACCGTGCAGGGCCAGCCCTTGCGTTTGCCGCAGGCGATTGCGGCAGCGCAGGGGGCGACGGTGGGATTGGCGTTGCGGCCCGAGGTGGTGCATCTGGAGGCGGATGCGGCGCAGATCAGCCGGGGCGACTTCGCTTTGCCCGCGCGGATTGCGGCGGTGCAGTTCTTGGGTGCTGTGATCCGGGTCAAGGCGGAGACGGCTGCAGGTGAAATCTCGCTCGATCTGTTCAACCGCCCCGATGCGCCGCCGCCGCCACTGGGCGCAGAGGTGGCGTTGCGGTTCCGGGGGCAGGATGTGATCGTATTGGCTTAGAAAGTCGGGCCTAAGCCTTTGGGCGCGACAGCCAGCGCGCCAGCATAGGGCCCAAGAGCAGCACTACCAAAAACCGCGCCATATGCATCGTCATCACAAAGGCCACATCGACGGGGGTAGAGGCCGCAATGATGGCGATGGAATCCATCCCGCCGGGGCTGGTGGCAAGGTAGGCGGTCAAGGGATCAATCCCGGCAAAATGCACCAGAACCCAAGCCGCCCCGCCACAAACCGCGATCAGCGCCATGATCGCGGCGAACACCCGTGGGAAGGCGCGCAAGGCATGGCCCAAGGTGGCAGGCGTAAAGCGCAGACCGATGGACCAGCCGATGGCGGCATAGGTCAGCGCCAGCAGCCACGGCGGCAGGTAAATCTGCATCCATCCGGTCTGCATCAGCAACATTCCGGTGCCGATTGGCAAAAGGAACGTCGCTCCGGGCAGGCGTAATCTTTGGCCGACGAAGGCCAGAACCACGGCGAGGGCCAAGGTTTGTGCGGTGCCCAAAAGCGGCATGCCGGGAAACCAGATGATGCTGGGCAGAGGGCCGTCCGCTACGCCGAACAGCCGTGCGACCACGGTGGCGACCACGGCGACGCAGGCGACGCGCAGATATTGCATGAAGGCGACGAGGCGGATGTCGGCCCCATAAGCCCCCGACAACAGCACCATGGCCGAGGCTGCGCCCGGCGATGATCCCCAGATTGCCGTGGTGCCCGGAAGGGCACCCGAACGCGCGACCAGCCAGCCCAACAGCGACGAGGCCGCGATGGTGAAAAACGTGCCTGCCAGCACGATGGGCCATTGGGCTGCCACCTCTGCCATCATCGAGATCGGCAGGATCGTCGCTACCATCAGCCCGACCACGCCTTGCGCCGCTGTCATCGCAGGGGCGGGCAGGGTGATGCTAAACCCACGCAGCGCAAGGATAATCGCCGCGATCATCGGGCCCAGCATCAGCGCGGCGGGCAGGTGCAGCGCCTCAAACCCGGTGGTGATCAGAACGGAGAGCAGCGCGAGGGCGGCCCATTGCAGACTATGGCGGCGGGTTAAGGCTGGTGGGGTCTGCGACAACAGAGCGGCTTTCAGCAGGGAGTCGGAGGCAGGGATGCGCTTACCTAACGCGGGCGGCGGAGGAGGGCAATCGGCGCCGGCGGCGGTTCGCCCGCTCTGGACAGCTTGGCCTTGGCCTGCCAGTTTGGGGTGACCCCCCTGCCCATGTTGGGCAACCTTCCCAGCCCGAGGCCGCGATGGATCATGATCTCAGCACCGATTCCGCCGCTGATCCCGCGCTGGAGCAAAGTCAAAGCTTTGCGGTTCTGGGCGATGTGGGGGCTCCGATTTTCGCCGCGTGGATCGCGCGCCACGCCCGCCGTCTTGGCTTGCGCGGCGCGATTCTGCGGCATGACACGGGGCGAGTGGAGATGGTGGTGACGGGCCTGCCCGACCTGCTGGATGCCATGGCTTTGGGCTGTAGCCTTGGCCCGCAAGAGGTTTGGGTCGAGCGGATTGATCGGTCGGCGCTGGCGCTGCAAAATCTGAACGAATTTGCTTCGATAGCTGATTAACTTATGATCATATGCAGAATAGGTGCTGAAATTTGCGGCATCTGCTGCGGCGGCCTGGCGCGGAAATGGGTTTCGGCCTTTTGGTTTTCGTGCGGGGCGGCAAGGTTCGGTTGGGGATTGCGGGGGCTATGATGTCGGGGATGTGGGTGGCCAATGGCTTGTCGCAGGATTTGCCGCTGGGGGTCGGGATGGCGGGCGCGTGGCAGGGGGCGGAGCTGGCGATCTGGCGCTCTGCTTCCGGGCGGTTGTCGGCGTGGAATGACCGCTGCCCGCATCGCGGCATGCGGCTGTCGCATGGCTTTGTGCGCGGTGAGACTTTGTCCTGCATCTATCACGGCTGGACCTATGGCACCGATGGGGCGTGCAGCAAGATCCCGGCGCATCCGGCGATGGTGCCACCTGCGGCGATCAAGGCCGAGGTTTATCAATGCGTTGAGGCGGATGGGGTGATCTGGGTTGCCGCTGCGGGGACTGACGCGGCGCTGCCCGATCTGGGTGGGCTGACGGCTGTGCGCTCGGTAACGGTGCGAGCGGATCGCGCGGCTTTGGCGGGGGCTTTGCCGGGGTTTTTAGCGCAAAGCGACATTCTGCGCGGGCAATTTGCTGGCGTTGCGGTGGCTTTGGTGTTGCAGGACCGCACCACGGGTCTGGGCCTACATCTGTTGGGCGCGGGCGATGCTGTGGCTCTGGCGCGCTGGCTGGATGGCGTGGTGCGCTTGGCAGAAGAAGGGGCTTTGGCATGATCCCGGATGTTGTGCTGAACGAATGGTATCCGGTGGCGATGGCCGCAATGGTTGGGCCTTGGCCGGGGCGGCAGACCATGCTTTTGGGCAGCGATATCAACGTGTTCTTGCAGGATGGCGCGATTGTGGTGAGCGGTGCTGGCGGCAATTTGGCGGTGTGCTTGGCCTATGGCCATGTCTGGGCCTGCCCCGGAACCCCCGCGCATCCGTTGTTCCCGATCCCCGAAGCCGCCCAACCGGGACGGCGCTTGGTGGATTGCGGCGTGGTGCGGGTGAAATGCTCGCCCCTGCGCGCGGTGGAAAATTTCCTCGACATCGCCCACTTCCCCTTCGTGCATACCGATGTTCTCGGGGCCGAACCCCACACCGAAGTTGGCCGCTATGAGGTGCAAATCCGCGAGGACAGCGACGAGGTTTGGGCGACCAAAGTGCATTTCTACCAACCGCAAGCCGCGAAATCGGCGGCGGGCGGGATTGTGACGGAATACATGTACCGGGTGGCGGCCTCGACCTCGGCGGTGCTTTACAAGACCTGCCCGAACAACCTCGACGAGTGGGATGTGATCGGGATTTTCGTGCAACCTTTGACCGAGGAACTGTGTGAGGTTTGGCCGTGGATGGCGTTGTTTGATGACACCACGCCGCAGGCCGATCTTATCCAGTTTCAGCAGATGATCTTCCTGCAAGACCGCTCTATTCTGGAAAACCAGATCCCGCGTTTGCTGCCTTTGGACCCCGGTAAAGAGATCCCAACCCAAGCCGACCTCACCTCTATCGCCTATCGGCGCTGGTTGAAACGCAAGGGGCTGACTTATGGTGCGCAGATGGTGGCGGCATGAAGCTGTATGATTATGTCCTATCCGCCAGTTGCTACAAAATCCGGCTGATGGCGGCGCTGATGGGGGTCAAGTTGCAAACCGAGGCGGTGGATTTCCATCCCGGTCGCGCGCACAAATCCGCAGCGTTTCGCGCTCTTAATCCCGCAGGAACGCTGCCGGTGCTGGTCGATGGCAACCTGACCCTGACCGAAACCACCGCGATGCTGGTGTATCTCGCGCGCGGCACCTGGCTGGGCAACCCGACGCCAACGTCCGCCGCCAAAGTCCAGCAATGGCTGGCGTTTTCGGCGCGGCTGGCGGCCAGCCTTGGTATGGCGCGGCTGCATGATATGCTGCTGTATCCCGGCGATATTGACGCCCTTCGTCGCGCAGGCATAGACGCCCTGCGCGAACTTGAATCCCACCTGACCGAGGCGCGGTTCCATGGCCATACTTTCCTGACAGGCGACACCCCCACCATCGCCGACATCGCCTGCTTTCCGAACGTGGCACTTGCCCCCGATGGTGGTGTCAGCCTTGACGATTACCCCTCGATCCGCCTGTGGTCGCGCGCCATCCGCGCGCTGCCGGGGTTTATCGAGATGCCAGGGATTCACCGCCTGCACGAATTAAAGCCCGCGCCCGAAGCCGTGCCGCCGCTGGAGTCGCTGCCATGAGTTACCTGCTGAAAAACTGCGCCGCGATTGTGCCTTCGGCCAGCGATCTGGTTCTCAGCGGGCAGGATATGCTCATCGAAGGCAAGCAGATCGCCGCCATCGGCCCGAACCTGCACGCTCCCGGCGCTGAGGTGATCGACGCCTCGGGTTGGTTCCTCTACCCCGGCCTGATCAACACCCATCACCATTTCTTTCAATGCTTTGTGCGCAACCGCGCCGATCTGGATTGGACGAAACTGTCGGTGATCGAATGGCTTGACCTGATCTATCCGATCTTCTCGCGGCTGACCGAGGATCAGTTTTATCATTCCTCGGTGGTGGCCTTGGCGGAGTTGATCAAACACGGCTGCACCACCGCATTTGACCATCAATATAACTTTCCCCGGCATGCCGGGTCGCGCATCGTGGATCGCCAGTTTGAGGCCGCCGATCTGCTTGGCATCCGCTTTCACGCCGGACGTGGTGGCAATACCCTGCCGAAATCTGAGGGCAGCACCATTCCCGATGAGATGCTGGAAACCACCGCGCAATTCATCGGCGATTGTGAGCGCCTGATTGATGCCTACCACGACGCGGCCCCCTTCAGCATGCGCCAAGTTGCCGTCGCCCCCTGCCAGCCAGTGAATTGTTACAAGAACACCTTTGAGGAATCCGTCCGCCTTGCCCGCGACAAGGGCGTGTTGCTGCACACCCATGTCGGCGAAGGCGAAAGCCCGGTGATCGAGGCGCGCACGGGCCGCAGGACGGTACAATACCTTGAGGAAATGGGGTTTTCCGGCCCCGACACTTGGTACGCGCATTGTTGGGAACTCACGCACGGCGAACTCGCCCAGATGGCCGCGAGCCAAACCGGCGTGTCGCATTGCCCAGAGCCGGTCTATCTGGTGGGGGCCGAAGTCACCGATATCCCGGCGATGCAGGCGATGGGTTTGCGTGTGGGCCTTGGCTGCGATGGCGCGGCGTCCAACGACAATTCCAACCTGATGCACGCGGTTCATTCGGCCTATATGCTGCAATGTCTCGTGGCCAATACCCGCAAACACCCGGTGCCGGAACCTTCAGCCTTTCTCGGCTATGCCACCCAAGGCGGGGCTGACTTGCTGGCGAGAAAAGACCTGGGGCGTCTTGCCCCCGGCATGGCGGCTGATCTCTTTGCCATCGACACCCGCCGTCTGGAATATGTCGGCACCCGCCATGATCCGGCCAGCCTGATCCCCAAGGTGGGGGTCGGTCGCCCGGTTGATATGACGATGATCAATGGCCGCATCGTCTGGCGTGACGGCCAATTCCCCGGCCTTGATGAGCGCGATCTTTTCACCCGCGCCGAAGCTTCCTTCCACCGCATCCTGTCTTGATCCCAAAGGAAACCCGATGACCCAAACCCGCCGCTCTTTCCTGAAAACCACCCTCGCCGCCAGCACCGCCATGGCTTTGCCATTCCCGGCTTTTGCACAAGAAGGCGTGCTGAACGTGGCCCTCATCGTGCCCTCGCCCGCCGCCGATGTCGGCTGGTCGCACACGCTGGAACTCGGCACCAAGGCGCTGGAAGCCGAATATGGTGCCAAGATCAAGGTGACGCTGCTGGAGAATATCGCCGAAGGCCCCGACGGCGACCGCATCATGAACAAGACCGTGGCGGATGGGAACACCTTCCTGATCCTCGGCTCGTTTGGCTATATGAACGGCGGGCTGAAGCTGGCCAAGGCGCATCCGGAGGTGTCGATCCTGCACGCTTCGGGCTATCAGGTGGCGCCGAATTTCTCGCCGTTTGGGGCGCGGTATTATCAGGGCACTTACCTGATGGGGATGGCGGCTGCATCCCTGTCGAAGTCGAAGAAACTCGGCTGTGTCGGCGCCTTTGCGATCCCCGAACTGATCACCTCGATCAACGCTTTCGCTTTGGGCGCGCAATCGGTCGACCCGGCGATGGAGGTGTCGGTGGTCTGGGTGAACTCGTGGTTCGACCCCGCGTCGGAGCAGGAAGCCGCGAAAGCACTGCTGTCGCAGGGCTGCGATGTGGTGTTTTCCAACGCGCAGGACACGCCGTCGGTGGTGGCGGTCTGTGAGGAAGCCGGAGCCTACGTGTTCAACCTGAACTCATCGATGAAGACCTATGCGCCGAAGAAATATCTCGGCGTGGTCGGCACCGATTGGGCACCGTATTTCAAGGCTTCGGTTGCGGCGCATCTGGCGGGCACGTTTGCAGGTGCTTCGGCTTGGCTGGGCATGGCCGACAACTGCGTGTTCGTGGCCGATTGGAACCCCGATATTGCGCCCGAAATGGCCGCGAAGATTGAGGCGGTTCATGCGACCCTGCTGGATGGCAGTTTCAGCCCGTTCACCGGGCCGCTGACCAACCAAGACGGGGCTGAGGCTGTGGCGGCGGGCGTGACCTTGGGCGACGATATGATCCTGTCGATGGATTGGCATGTCAAAGGCGTCACCACGCCGCTGCCGAAGTAAACCCATGACCGCGCTGTTGTCTTTGCAAGCGATCTCAAAGCGTTACGGCGCGGTGCAGGCCAATGCCGGGATTGATCTGGTGGTCGATCCCGGTTCTATCCATGCCATCTTGGGCGAGAATGGCGCGGGGAAATCCACGCTGATGAAGCTGATTTACGGTGTCGAGTCGCCCGATGCAGGCGTGATCCTGTGGAAGGGTCAGCCCGTCAGCCTGTCCAGCCCCGCCGAAGCGCGCGCCTTGGGGATTGGCATGGTGTTTCAGCATTTCTCGCTGTTTGAAACTCTGACGGTGGTGCAGAATATCGCGCTGATCGTGCCGGGGCGGAAGGCCGATCTGGCGCGGCGCATTCGGGCTTTGGGCGATGAATTTGGCCTGAATGTCGACCCCGAAGCGATGGTGCATGCTTTGTCGGTGGGTGAGCGGCAGCGGGTGGAGATTATCCGCTGTCTGCTGCTGAACCCCGAACTGCTGATCCTGGATGAGCCTACATCGGTACTGCCGCCGCAAAGCGTGGCGCGGTTGTTTGAGACGCTGCGGGCGTTGCAGGCGCGCGGCATGGCAATCTTGTTCATCAGCCATAAACTGCAAGAAATCAAAGAGTTATGCGATACCGCGACGATCCTGCGCGGCGGGCAAGTCACGGGGCGTATCGAACCGCGCGCGCATTCTGCCAAGGATCTGGCCACCTTGATGATTGGCCGCGCCATGCCGCCGCCGTTGCCTGCAACCGTGCAGGAGGCCGGTGAGGTGCGGCTGGAATTGGGTGGTCTAAATTACCGCAATGACGACCCGTTTGGGGTGTCCTTGGCCGAGATTTCCCTGCGCGTGCATTGCGGCGAGATCGTCGGCATCGCCGGAATTTCCGGCAATGGTCAGCAGGAACTGGCGGCGCTGATCTCGGGTGAGGTGGTGCAGCCGGGCGATAGTATCCGCATGTTGGGGCAGCCCGTGGGAGCCGTGGGCGTGGCTGCACGGCGCCGCATGGGCTTTGCCTTTGTGCCAGAGGAGCGTTTGGGGCGCGGGGCTGTGCCGGATATGTCTTTGGCCGACAACGCTTTAATGACCGCACATGGCGCGGGCCTTGTGCAGCGCGGCTTCATCCGACGCGGACCAGAGCGCGCCTATACCGCCGCCTGCATCGCCCGCTACGACGTGCGCACGCCGGGACCAGAGGCCGAAGCGGGGGCGCTTTCCGGCGGCAATCTGCAAAAGTTCATCATGGGCCGCGAGATGATGTTAGAGCCCAAACTGCTCTTGGTGTCGCAGCCGACTTGGGGTGTCGATATTGGGGCTGCCACCGATATCCGGCAGCGTCTGGTGGCGATGCGCAACGCGGGGGTGGCGATCCTGGTGATTTCCGAGGAATTGGAGGAGTTGTTCCAGATCTGCGACCGCCTGCATGTGCTGCACAAGGGGCATCTTTCGCCGTCTTTGCCGACAGCGCAGACCAATGCAGAGGAAGTCGGCACCTATATGGTCGGTGCGGGTAAATCGCTTGAGGGGACGGCATGAGGATCAGTTTCATCCGCCGTGAACGGGCGTCTCGGGTGGCGATGCTGGTGGCCCCCGTGGCGGCCTTTGCCTGCGCGATTGTGGCAAGCGTGGTGCTGTTCACTCTGCTGGGCAAAGCCCCCGGTCAGGCTTTGTATTCACTGCTGCTGGAGCCGTTTCTAAGCTGGTACAACTTCTCGGAAGTGCTGCTGAAAATGGCCCCCTTGCTGCTGATCGCCCAAGGCCTCGCCATCGGCTTTCGCGCCAATGTGTTCAATATCGGCGCGGAGGGGCAGTTGATCATCGGCGCGATTGCGGCTTCGGCACTGCCCGTGTGGTATCCGATGGGGGATAGCGCGCTGATGCTGCCCGCGATGCTGGTGATGGGGGCGGTGGCGGGGATGGCTTGGGCCGGGATTGCGGCGCTGTTTCGCACCCGCTTCAATGCCAACGAAATTCTGGTGACGCTGATGCTGTCGCTGATCGCCGCCCAAGTGTTGAACTACTTGCTGCTGGGGCCGTGGAAAGACCCGCATGGCTTTAACTTTCCGCAAAGTGTGATGTTTCCCGATGCCGCTTTGCTGCCGATCCTGCTGCCCGGCACACGGGTGAATGTGTCTTTGCTGCTGGCGCTTATCGCCAGCCTGCTAGCCTATATCCTGATGCGCCACCGCTTTGCCGGGTTTCAATTGCTGGTGGGCGGGCTTGCCCCCCGCGCCGCCCGCTATGCCGGGTTCAGTGAAGCCCGTGCGATCTGGGTCAGTCTGCTGCTCGGCGGCCTTGCGGCAGGTCTGGCAGGGGCTGCGGAAGTGGCGGGGCCTTTGGGCCAGTTGCAACGCTCGGTGTCCACCGGCTACGGCTATTCGGCGATCATCGTGGCCTATTTGGGCGGCTTGAACCCCGTGGGCATCGTGATCTCGGCTTTCGTGATGTCGGTGATCTATATTGGCGGCGACAATGCGATGGTGTCGGCGGACCTGCCAATTGCCGCCGTCTGGGTGTTTCAGGGCCTGCTTTTGTGCTTCTACCTCGCGGGGCTGACCTTCATCCGCCACAAGGTCAGCTTTATCCGCAGGATCACCCCATGAACGCCGTCGACTTCATTCTGGCGGGGATGCTGGCGGCTGCCACACCGATGCTGCTGGCGGCTTTGGGCGAGATGGTGGTGGAACGCTCGGGCGTCTTGAACCTCGGCCTTGAGGGCATGATGGCGCTGGGCGCGGCTTTGGGGTTTATCACCACCTATACCTATCAAAGCCATGCTCTGGGCTTTCTGGTGGCCGCTTTGGGCGGCGCGGCGCTGTCCTTGCTGTTCGCGCTGATCGTGCTGGGGTTTGTCGCCAATCAGGTTGCGGCGGGCCTTGCGATCGGGATTCTGGGCACCGGCCTGTCGGCGCTGTTCGGCAAGAATTTTGAGAGCCTGACGATCAGCGGCTTGCCGAAACTGGCCTTGCCACTGCTGTCCGATCTACCCGTGATCGGCGCGCTGTTCGTGCAGGATATCATGGTCTGGGCGACCTTGGGCTTGGCACTGGCGATCTGGGCCACGATGAACCGCTCCAAACTCGGCCTGATCATCCGCGCGGTGGGCGAGAACCCCCATGCCGCCCGCGCGATTGGCTTTCGCGTGCTTAGGGTCCGCTGCGCCGCGATTGCCTTTGGCGGTGCGCTGGCGGGGATCGCCGGGGCCTATGCCTCGACCGTCTACACGC
Organism: Cypionkella sp.; assembly: GCA_046590425.1. Taxonomy (GTDB): domain Bacteria; phylum Pseudomonadota; class Alphaproteobacteria; order Rhodobacterales; family Rhodobacteraceae; genus Cypionkella. The sequence goes on from JBKJTI010000095.1 coordinate 13,557, forward strand.
CCCTATGGGCCGATGGCATGATCGCCGGACGCGGCTGGATTGCTTTGGCTTTGGTGGTGTTTGGCACGTGGCAAACCGGGCGTGTGGTGTTTGGCGCGTTTCTGTTCGGGGCGTTGTCTTTGGGGGAACTGACCACGCAAGCGGCGGGCGTCAACATCCCGTCGCAGCTTTTGGCCTGCGTGCCCTATGTGGTGACGATCCTGATGCTGGCGGTGATCTCGTCCAACCGTCGGCGGATGCGGCTGAATACGATTGCCTCGTTGGGACAGTCGTTTGAAAGGTAGGCTTGCTGCATTGATCGCTTGGGGTTTCACACCCCCAGACCCCTGTGGGATATTTGAGCACAGAGGATGCCAACTTATTCAAATGGCTCGTAATAGGTGGCAACGGAGTGAAAGACTCGCGGGGATCTAGCGCCCTGTTTGGCAAGGATTTCGACAAAGCTGCGCCCGGTTCGTGCCTCGGCGCATAAGACGACTTGGGCGGCGGCACGGGCATCTTCGCCTGCGTCATGGTGCTGGAACTGCAACGCCAGCGCCTGTTTCAGATGCCCAAGACCATGGCCGCCGTTGCCCTTGAACTCGGGCCAGGCGCGGCGTGCGATGGTGACGCTGTCCACCCAGTGCAGCGCAGGCACATCCAGCCCGTGCCAGCCACAAGCCGCAGCCACCGCGCGCTGATCAAAGCTGGAATGTTGCACAATCGGTTGCTGCGCCATCAGGGGCGCAATCGCCGCGATCACGGCGGGGAACTGCGGCTGACCGTAAACGGCGGCGGCATCAATGCCATGCAATTCGGTGTTGAAGTTGGAAAACGCCTCATCCGGATCTACCAGCAGGCTGAACGTGTCGATCTGGCCCCAGTCATCCACGCAAGCAAGACCGACCTGACAGATGCTATGCGCGTTGCGGTTGGCGGTTTCGACATCAAAGGCGATGAAGCGGTAGGGCGGTTTCAGGTGGCTGGGGATCATCGCCGGGACTTTGAATAGATCACAACACGCCCCATTTTTGCCAAAGCCGATCCGGCCAGTTTGGCGCAACTGGCGGGACAAGGGCAAGGTCTGAATGGCGCTCAGCCGCCGCAGAGGGCGCTGGCGGCGGGCAATAGCTTTGGCAGCAAGATCGTCGCCAGCACCGCGCAGGCGGCAAATGCCGCGATCAGCACCGCGCTTGCGGCGATGTCTTTGGCTTTGCCGATGGCTGGGTTTGGTCCGGGCGAGATCACATCGCACAGATGCTCCAGCGCGGTGTTCAACAGTTCGGCGAGGAACACCAAGGCCACGGCGAAAATGATCCGCGCCCATTCGGCGGCGCTGAATTGCAGGGTCAGGCCAAGCGCTGTCACCAGCACTGCGGCAGCCAGATGCAGTCGGAGGTTATGTTCCTCTCGCAAGGCGCAGGCGAGGCCACGGGCCGCAAAGCGCAAGCTGCGGGCGCGGGCGGACCATGAGAAGCTTGCGGGGGAAGAATTGTCGGGCCGCCATGCCAAGGGGGAGGCTGGGCGCAGGCCAAGCTTGGGCATCAGGGTGCCGACAAGACCGAACAGGGCGAGGAGCAGGGCGCAGCAGATCATGGGGTTGGGCCTTCTGCGGCTTGCAGAGCAAAGGCGCTGCGTTGGGTGAGCGCCAGTTGCAGCGCCGCTTTGCCCTGCGCATCGGCGATCAGCCTTCCGCCGATATCGCCGTGCAGCAGATAGGGCTGATGCGGGCGTAACCCCGCAAAAACAATCTGTTGTGCTTGGCCGGGGTGGCAGGGATACAGCACCATCTCTAACCCGCGTTCGGTGTTGCGGGCCTTTGCCACCAGGATTTCCGCATAACCCGCCGTCTCAATATACGGCCCCATCCGCTGCGGCTGCATCAGTGCCGACAAGCCACCCTTGCGGTGCGCCCGGGCCATCACCTCATGCGCCAAGGCCCAGAGCGAGGCGCTTTCACGGTGTGCCACGCCTGCGTCGACCCGTTCGGGGCAATCCGCTTCCAGCATCGCCAGCAGATCGGCGGCTGCCGCTTCATCGCCGATCTCACGCGCCGCCAGCGCCAATCCTGTATAGCCCGCCGCCCGCGACAGGCCATAATTGCCGACATCCAGCCGCCAGATCACCCGCCGCCACGCGCGCCCTTGCATCGCAAAGCGCAGGATCTGCCAGTGCCGCCGCGCCATATCCGGGGCTAGTGCGTTGAGGTAAAGGCAAGGATAGCCTTGCATCAGCGCACCGCCCACCGCCGGGGCTGCAATCCCGGTCAGACCGGACCGGAACGCTATCAGATCGCCTTTGGTGCCGATAAACTCTGCCTCCAGCCCGGCTTGCAGGGGCCCGGAAATCCGCGCCCAGTGATCGGTGCCATGGCGGTGATCAGATTGCAGAGCGGATAGACCCAGTTCGGCTCACAGGGAAGTAAGCCAAGAGGGCTGGTTTCATACTGCCGCGTCAGGATTTCGATGATCTGTTGCTGGCTGTAGCTGAAGCTTTGCCCGCCGCTGATCTGCACCAGTGTCGCATCGAACGGATAGCCGCAGGCATTGGCGCGCAGGGCGATTTGGGCTGCGAGAAAGCCCGCATACATGATGTTGCCGCTGGCAATCGGATCGGGGTCATGCCGCAGATTGCCCCAGAGATTCTCCCATGCCCAATAGCGCCAAACCTTCGGATTTTGTATCTTTATCAGCAGGTTATCCTGCGCCTGATGCAGATAGCCTTTACAGGCGGGGGCATAGTGCGCTTGCACCAGCGCCAGCGCGAAGGCCAGGAAATTCACCTGATAGCGCAGGGCTGCGGTCTGAAACGGGTCACGATGTTCAAAGCCGTTGAAAGCGTCGGAGGGCTGCAAGGCACGGTCCAGCAACAGGCGCAAGCGGGCGAGGTCGGCAGGGGTCAACTCGTCGCTGGCTGGGGGAGAGGCGGGCAGGGCGGGGCAGGCGGCGAGATGCGCGTTCAACTGCCCGCGATGGCGGTGTGTGTGGTGAAGCGCGTGGCGCTGCCAGAGCCATAACGCCGCAAAACCCAGCAGGATCAGTGCGGGCACGGACAATTTTTGCGTGGGCGAGAGGATGGTTTCCGCCGCCAGCACCGCAGCACCCAACCAGACCAAGGGCGGCAGCAGCACATTGCCGGTGGCAAACCAGATCAGCAGGGCCAAGCAGAACAATGCAACACTGCCCAGCATCGCCCAACCCGTAGCAAATCCCGCCCCCGGTGCCATCAACCCCAGTGCAAAGCCAGCCCATGTCGGGGGTGTCAGCAGCAGCAGTGCTACAGCCGTGCTGAACAGTGCGGCATAGACGCCCACCGCGCGCCGCAATAGCCTGCGGGTTTGCGGTCCAAGCAGATGGCTCAGGTTGGGGAGCAGCAGGAGGCGTTGGTTTGGCAAATTACTTTGCATTGTAAAGTTTCTCCGCAAATAAAAGCTCAGGCCAAATTCGGTTCAGAACCGGGCAAACTGGCGGGCAGAGGCCCCGCATCGCGCAGCACCTGCTCCAGCACGCTCAGATAGTCGAGAAACTGTTGCTGCCCAACAGCAGTGATCGTCACCGCCGTATGCGGTCGGTTGTCTTCATAACCCTTCACCACCGCGACCAGCCCGCTTTCCTGCAACACCTTCATATGACGGCTTAAATTGCCATCTGTCAGGCCACAGTGCTGCTTCAACTCGGTGAACGACAGACCCTTGGCGTGGGTGATCAGCGCGGTCAACAGGCTGAGGCGAGCCCTCTCATGCATCACCCGGTCCAACCCGTCATAGGCGTATCTGGCGGCAGGCTTAACCATGATTCCGCCCCGCGAGATACAGGCACAGCGCCACCAGCAACTGCCCCAATCCAAACGGCAGCCCCATCAGCCAAGGCGAAAGCCCGCCGCCACTGGCCAAAATCAGTGATCCAAGCCCAGCCAGAAAATACCCGCCCCGGCAATCCGCAGGCTGGCGGGCAGCCGCGCGCCGGCATTGAACAGGCCAAGGGCGATCAGAATCTGCCACAATCCGGGCAGCAACCCCATCGCCTCGGGCGCAAAGCGATAGAACACCGCTGCAATGCTGGCCCCGGCAAGGCCGGCTGGCAGAAAGGCCTCTGCGATGCCCCAGACAAAAGCAAGCGCCAGCCCGCCATGGTGGCGCTTGGACAAAGCCCACATTTCTACCCCGACCAGCGTCAGCGAGAGCGCCGCAACCCCAAGCCACAGCACGAAATATTCCGCCACCCCCTGCGTGCCCTGTTGATTTTGCCACATTGCCGCGATCAGCGCCAAAAACCCGGTCAGCGCCACCACCGCAGGCCCAAAGCCGCGAAACAACCGCGCGCCCGCAATCTGATTGCGGATGGTGGCGATGTCAGCAAGGGCACGGTTGATCTCGGTTATACCGCCTCATAGCACGGATACTTTGCATTGCAAAGTGCTTTGCGCATCACTGATAGCGCAACGCCTCGATCGGGTCCAGCCGTGCCGCGCGGCGGGCCGGGAAATAGCCGAACACCACCCCGATCAGCGCCGAGAACCCGAAGGCCAGCGCCACCACCGCCCCCGACGGTGCAAACGGGATCGCCATGAACACCGACCCCCCATAGGCAATCGCCAAGCCCAAACCGATGCCAACCGCCCCGCCCAAAAGCGACAGCACCACCGCTTCGACCAGAAACTGCAGCAAGACCTGCCCCGTACTTGCGCCCACCGCCAGCCTGATGCCAATCTCACGGGTGCGTTCGGTCACCGAGACCAGCATGATGTTCATGATGCCGATGCCACCGACCAACAGGCTGACCGCTGCCACCGATGACAAAAGCCCGGTCAGCACGGAATTGATTCCGCCCAGCATATTCGACAGCTCTTTGCTGTCGGAAACGCTGAAATTATCCGGCTGGGTCAGCCCAATCCTCCGCCGTTCACGCAGCACCGATTGCACCGCCGCGATGCCCGCTTCGGCGCTGACCGATTTGCGCAAAGCCACCGCGATGCTGTCGACATTGCTGTTGCCCTCCAAGCGTCGCTGCACGGCTTTGGCGGGCATCAAAATCAGATCATCCTGATCCTGCCCGAAACTGCCAGCGCCGCGCGTGTTCAGCACGCCCACCACCTGGCAGGCGACGTTTTTCACCCGGATGCTTTGGCCAACCGGATCAGAATTGCCGAACAAACTTGTCGCAACCGTTTGCCCCAGCACGCAAACCGCCGAACCGGCACTTTCCTCGTGCGGCTCAAAACTGCGCCCCGTCCGCAAACCCCAATTCTGCACGCGAGTATAATCGCCGCTGGTGCCGTAAACCTGCGTCGCCGCATTGGCATTGCCGAACACCACGGTTTGGCCCGAGCTGACCACCGGGGCAGCAAAGCCCACCACGGGCAATTCCGCCAAAGCCTCGGCATCCTTCAGGCTAAAGCGGGGGGCCGTGGCACCTCCGGTCGGCGGGCCAAAACCCCGTGTGCCGGGGCGCACCGTCAGCACATTGGTGCCCAAAGCCGCCACGCTGGCGCTGACTTGGGCGGAGGAGCCCTGCCCAATCGTCACCATTGCGATCACCGCTGCGACCCCGATCACCACGCCCAATACGGTCAGAAAGGTGCGCAATTTGTTGCGGATGATGGTGGTGAAGGCGAGGGTGACGGTTTCCCACAGCATTTTAAGCGCTCCGCTGGATCGGGGCAGGAGTGGTCTCATCGCGGGTCAGCTTGCCATCGGTGAACACCAGCAGGCGCTGGGCATAGGCGGCGATATCTACCTCATGCGTCACCATCACAATGGTAATGCCGTCGCGGTTCAGCGCCTGCAACAGCTGCATGATCTCATGGCTGCGCTGGCTGTCGAGGTTGCCGGTGGGTTCATCCGCCAGGATCACCATCGGATCGCTGGCCAAAGCGCGGGCGATGGCCACCCGTTGCTGTTGCCCGCCGGAAAGCTGCGACGGATCATGACCTTCGCGGCCTTGCAAGCCGACTTTCTCCAAAGCCAACCGCGCCCGCGCCACCCGTTGCGCTTTCGGTAAGCCCTTATAGATCAACGGCAATTCGACATTTTCCAAAGCCGACTGCCGGGCCAGCAGGTTAAAGCCCTGAAACACAAAGCCCAGACAATGCCTGCGCAGAAGCGCCCGGCGGTCTTGGTCCAGCCCTTGCACCTCAACCCCCTGAAACCGATATTTTCCCGTCGAGGGTCGATCCAGACAGCCAATGATATTCATCGCGGTGGATTTGCCCGACCCCGATGGCCCCATGATCGCGACAAACTCGCCGCGATGAATGCTCAGATCGACCCCGTCCAGCGCCCGCACCTCTGCCTCACCGCGTCCATAGCTGCGCGATACCCCTGCGAATTGGATCAGCGGCACCATCACCGCGCCTCAGCGGTCTGATCGGTGATCACCGCATCGCCCTCGGCCAGATCGCCCGTCACCACAGTATTGCGCCCGTCCGTCGCCCCCAGCACCACCGCCACTTCGACCGGAGCGCCCGCCCGCAACAGCCAGACCGATTTGCCGCTGCCAAGCCCAGCCGCGCCGCGACCGCCGCGTGTTGGCAGGATCAGCCCGACCAGACCACCAGACGGCCCCCGCCCAGCCTCTTGCGCGGGCGGCGCATAGCGCAGAGCCGCATTCGGCACCAACAGCGCGTCCGCAACCTTATCCACAGTGATCACTGCCGTCGCCGTCATGCCGGGGCGCAGCAGGCCATCGGGGTTCGCGACCGACAAAACCGCCTTATAAGTCACCACCTCATTGGTGGTTTCCGGCGCAAACCGCACTTGGGTGATCACGGCGGGAAAGCTGCGACCCGGATAAGCCTCAACCGTGAAATCCGCCACATCGCCGACGCGGACCTTGCCAATATCGGCCTCGTCGATATCAACCAGCAACTGCATCCGCTCCAGATCCTCCGCCAGTTTGAACAGCACAGGCGCCTCAAAGCTGGCCGCCACGATCTGCCCGGCTTCAGCCGTGCGATCCAGCACCACGCCATTGATCGGGCTGCGAATCTCCGCCTTGCGCAGATCGGCGCTGACCAGATCGAGATTGGCCTCGGCCAAGGTCAAATCCGCCCGCGCAATCTCCACCGCCGCCTGCGCGCGCTGATCGCTGGCCTCATAGCCCACCATATCCTTGCGCGTCGCCACCCCGCGCGCCGCCAATTCCTGTTGGGTTTTCAACACCGCCGCCGCTTCCCGCGCCGAAGCCTCGGCTTGCGTCACCCGCGCCTTGGCCGAGGCCAGTTGCGCGCGGGCATTATCGACCTGCGCCACCAGTTTGGTGGTATCCAACTGCGCCAGCACTTGGCCGACTTTCACCGTATCGTTGTAATCCACCGAAACGCTGGCCAAAGTACCGGACAGTTCCGACGACACCTCAACTTCAGTTGTCGGCTGCACCGTCCCGGTTGCGGTGACCACCACCACCAGATCGCCCTTGGCGACGGCTTCCGTGGTATAACGCACCTCTGCCGCTCCAGCCTTGCTGCCCATATAATACCAGCCCGCAGCCACGGCCAAAACCGCCAGCGCCAACACCACCCAAGGCCAGCGCCGCCGTCTGGCCCCAGCCCCCGCCAACAATCTGGCAATGTCATCGCTGCTTTGCATCTGCACCCTTTGCCGCTTTGGACTTTATACGTCAGCCCAAGCATATTCCGTCTGTAACAGATGCGCTGCGACGGCAGTTTTGCAAGCCTTGAGCGGTGCGCTTAACTGCCGCGATAGGTCGAATAGGCGAAGGGAGAGATCAACAGCGGCACATGATAATGCCCGGTCGCGTCCGCCACGCCAAACCGAATCGGGATTTCATCCAGAAACAGCACATCGCCCGTCGCCTGCCCCGAGGCCATCAGATATTCCCCGGCGCAGAACACCAGCTCATACACCCCCGCTGTCAGCGCCTTGCCCTCCAGCATCGGCGCATCGGTGCGGCCATCGGCATTGGTCACGGTTTCAGCGATTTTCTTGTGGCTGTTCCCACTGACCCGATACAGCATGATCTTCACCCCATGCGCAGGCTTGCCCTTTGCGGTATCCAGCACATGCGTCGTCAATTTGCCCATATCAGCCCCCATTTTCCGCCAGCCTAGCCCAGCTTGGCCCGTGCCGCACCCCTGCCAAGCCGCAAAACTCCTTTCGGGATTATTTGATAAACCCCCACGGATATTCGATATAGTCTAAACCAAACAGGAGTCCGCCATGCCCCGCTACCCCCGCGATTTCCGAGGCCACGGCCCCGATGCCCCCGATGCCGCGTGGCCGGGTGGTGCCAAAATCGCGGTGTCCTTGGTGCTGAACTACGAAGAGGGCGGCGAGAACAACATCCTGCACGGCGACGCAGGCTCCGAGGCCTTCCTCTCCGATATCGCAGGGGCGGCCCCTTGGCCCGGTCAACGCCATTGGAACATGGAATCGATCTACGATTACGGCGCCCGCGCGGGGTTCTGGCGGCTGCACCGCTTGTTCACCGGCATGAATATTCCGGTGACGATCTACGGCGTATCCACCGCTTTGGCGCGCAACCCCGAACAGGTCGCCGCGATGAAATCCGCCGGATGGGAGATTGCCAGCCACGGCCTGAAATGGGTCGACCACCGCGATATGCCCCTTGAGGAAGAACGCCGCCAAATCGCCGAATCCATCCGCCTGCACACCGAAGTCGTGGGCGAGGCCCCGCGCGGCTGGTACACTGGGCGCTGCTCGCTCAACACCGTCGATCTCACCGCCGAAACCGGCCAGTTCGACTGGATTTCCGATACTTACGACGACGATCTGCCCTATTGGCGCGAGGTCGGCGACCGTGACCAACTGGTGATCCCCTACACGCTGGAAGCCAATGACATGCGCTTCGCCACAGCGCCGGGTTACATCGAAGGCCAGCAGTTTTTTCAATACCTGAAAGACAGCTTCGACACCCTCTATGCCGAGGGCGAACAGGGCCGCGCCAAGATGTTCTCCATCGGCCTGCACTGCCGCCTGATCGGTCGCCCCGGCAAAATCGCGGGCTTAAGGCGCTTTCTCGACTATGCAAAATCCCACAAGGACGTGTGGTTCCCCCGCCGCATTGAAATCGCCGAACATTGGGCAAAAACCCATCCGCACAAACGGTTTGAGAGATCTTCTCAGATGACGCGCGACCGCTTCATCACCGCCTATGGTTCCATTTTCGAACATTCGCCGTGGATCGCCGACCGCGCCTTCGATCTGGAACTCGGCCCTGCGCATGACAGCGCCACGGGTCTGCACAACGCGCTCGCCCGCATGTTCCGCTCCGCTACCGCTGCCGAACGCCTCGGCGTGCTGCAAGCCCACCCCGACCTTGCAGGCAAACTCGCCGCCGCCAAGCAACTGACGCCTGCATCCACCGCCGAGCAATCCTCTGCCGCGCTGGATGCCCTCACCGACACCGAACGTGCCCAATTCCAAACCCACAACGCCGAATACACCGCCAAACACGGCTTCCCCTTCATCATCGCGGTGCGCGACCACTCCAAGGCGCAAATCTTGCAGGCTTTCCAAACCCGCATCGCCAATGACACCGAAACCGAATTCAAAACCGCCTGCCTGCAAGTCGAACGCATCGCCGAACTGCGGCTGAAGGACATCTTGCCATGAGCCCATATTACACTCCCCCCGGTGGTCTGCCCGCCCAAACCACACTGATGACGGGCCGCGCTGTGTTCTCCAACGCCTATGCCTTCATCCCGAAAGGCTGCTTTTCCGACATCCTGACCAGCTGCCTACCGGGCTGGCGGCACACCAAACTCTGGCTGATCGCCCGGCCGATGTCGGGCTTTTCGGAGACCTTCAGCCAATATGTGATGGAAGTCGCCCCCGGTGGTGGCTCTGACGCCCCCGATGCCGAGATCGGCGCGGAACACTTCCTGTTCGTCACGGGTGGCCTGATCACCCTGACCATCGACGGCATGGGCTACGAGTTAGACGCAGGCGGCTACGCCTTCATCCCGCCGGGGGCAAAATGGCGGCTGCTCGCCGAAGGCACCCAACCGGCCCGCTTCCACTGGATCCGCAAACTCTACGAGCCCGCCCCCGGCGTCGAGATCCCCCCCGCCTTCGTGATCAACGAAAAAGACGTGAAACTCAGCCTGATGCCCGACACCAATGGCGTCTGGGGCACCACCCGCTTCGTCGATCCGACCGACGTGCGCTACGACGCCCATGTCAATATCGTCACCTTCCAACCCGGCGGCGTGATCCCGTTTGAGGAAACCCATGTGATGGAGCACGGGCTTTATGTGCTTGAAGGCAAAGCCGTTTACAAACTCAACCAAGATTGGGTCGAGGTCGAAGCAGGCGATTTCATGTGGCTGCGCGCCTATTGCCCACAAGCCTGCTACGCGGCAGGCCCCGGCCGCTTCCGCTATCTGCTCTACAAGGATGTCAACCGCCACGCCAACCTGCGCGGTCCCGGAGGCTATCGGCCTAGCCGCTAAACCCTAGCAAGAATTGTCATTCTCTGCGCGCAAATATCCCACTTGGGTCCGGGGGTGTGAAGCCCGCGGTTCCAACGCCGCAACCCCCACGCTCTTCGACAATGCCCCCGCCCCGCCGAAAACTCGCTGAACTTTGTCTAAAATTGTCATTCTCAGTACTCAAATATCCCACGGGGAGCACGAGGGGTGTGAAACCCCTCATTCCGCCATCAGCCGCAGGTGCCGCATGTCCGATATCCACCCCGAACCCCTCACACCCGAAGTTTTCGCGCCCTTCGGCGATGTGCTCGAAGCCACTGGCGATTTCCGCTTGATCAACGACGGCCTCTGCCAACGCCATCACGACCGCGCCCGCCTCGATTTCGCCCCCGAAATCAGCCTGCAAAACCGCCCCGGCCTGTCGATCTTCAACGCCACGCCCCGCCAGCTTCCCTACACATTCGATCTGATCGAGCGCCACCCCGAAGGCAGCCAGGCCTTCATCCCGATGACGCAAAACCCCTTCCTTGTTATCGTCGCATCCAGCCCCCATGACAAACCCCGCGCCTTCCTGACCAACGGCGCGCAAGCCATCAACCTGCATCGCGGCACATGGCACGGCGTGCTGACCCCGCTGCACCCCCCCGGCCTGTTCGCCGTGGTGGACCGCATCGGCGCATCAGCCAACCTAGAAGAGTACCGCTACCCGCAGCCGTGGGTGGTATCAGCGCTCTGACTCCGGCACATTTTTCCAAGCCAGATCAAGCTGTTCCTTACTGAACGCGATCACCACCCCGTTGAATGTGTGAGTGCAGCAAGTGCACCCCGGCTCAATCGCCTCTGCTGTCAATTCGGGTGCTACCTTTTCCAACTGCTGCGCCGCATTCACCCGCAACCCGCTCCAATAGCTGTTTTCGCGTAAGCGCACAAAATCGCGTTCCTCATCGCCACGCCGGGCAACCATATGATACAGCGCATCTTTATCGGCAATGCGGGGCAAGGCCTCGGACACAACTGCATCCCAATCCCACCCAAGCCGTGACAGCAAAAACCGATACAGCGGCGTATAATCCAACCCATGCCGCAGCCCGGGATGCATCGAACCGCGCGTCGCCTCGCAGGCCTTGGTGGCTTTGGTGTTGCGCGCCCACCGGGCCTCACCGCCCAGCCATCCATGATCCACATGATGCGTCCGCGAGTTCACGCGGCGATACAGCGGCTCCTTCTGCCCACCCCTCATGGCTTAGAGCTTGATATCATAAGTCACCCATTTCGCCTTCTCGGCCACCCGGTCATAAAGCCCGCGCGCGCGGTAATTGTCCTCAGCGGTGATCCAGCGGATCAGCGTCCAGCCCCGCTTGCGCCCCACCTCCGCCACCCCCTGCACCAAAGCCTCCGCGGCCCCCGTGCCCCGCGCCTCGGGCCCGACAAACAGATCGTCGAGGAACCCGCCGACGCTCGCTGACAGGGGCCGCGCGAAGGCCCGGTAATGCGCCAGCCCCACCACCACACCATCGACCTCAGCCACCAGTCCCTCGGTGCCATGGCCCGCGTCCATCAGCCAGCCCCACACCGCTGCCCGCATCTCCGCAGTCTGTGCGACGCCATAAAACGCCGCATAACCGGCGTAAAGCTGCTCCCAAGCCGCAAGGTCCGCCGCCGCCACCGCCCGAACAATCATCGCGTTTCTCCCCATCCCATGTGTCCGCAGCCTAGCCAAGCCGCCGCCGTCCCGCTAGCCTGCCCGTCATGAAATTGCTCAGCTATAACATCCAATACGGCTTTGGCACGGACGGTCACTACGACCTCTGCCGCGCCGCGAAAGTCATCGCCGGTGCCGATATCATCGCGCTGCAAGAGGTCGAGCGCCATTGGTCGCGCACAAACCACGATGATCAACCCGCGATCATCGAGTCCCTGCTGCCGAACCACTATGCCGCCTACGGACCCGGCTTTGACATGGATGCCTCGACCCATGACGGCAGCCGCGTGATCAACCGCCGACGCCAGTTCGGCACCATGATCCTGTCGCGCTGGCCGATCCTGTGGACCCGGCTGCACCTGTTGCCAATGCGCCGGATGCTCAACCCGCTCAACACCCAAAACCCCGCACTTGAGGCGCTGATCCAGACCCCGTTTGGCCCGATCCGGGTGTTCTCGCTCCATCTCGCGCATGTCGGCGTTGAGGAACGCCTCAGCCAGATCGACCACCTGCTCCACCTGCACGCCCAAACCCAGCACGCGGGCCCACCGTGGAGCGGCACCGACGACGAGCCTTCCCGCAACTGGACCGAATCCCAACCTGAACCGCCCTGTCCGCAAACCGCGATCTGGATGGGCGATTTCAACTGCGAACCTGGCAGCGCCGAGCACGCCCGGATCGCAGGTCAAACCCCCTACCACCCCGCAGCGCGCTATGCGGGCGGCCTCACCAACGCCGTCGCGCATTTAGGTCAAACCCTGCACACGCATGAGAAAATCATCGCGGGAACCACGAGACTCCGTCAGCTGGATCATTGCTTTGTGACCAGTGATCTCACGCCGCATCTGCGCCGCGCGTGGACCGACAACGCCGAAATTGCCTCAGACCATCACCCGCTGTGGGTAGAGCTTGGCGCAGCGGGGTGAACCCCGCCCTACACCTTGCTTAAAATGGCGGATGACCGGTAGGGCGGGGTTCACCCCGCCATGCGTTACACCCTGGCCAAAACCGCCTCAAACGCTGTCAGGAAGTGATCGACATTCGCCTTCGAAAACACCAGCGGTGGCCGGATCTTCAGCACGTTCGACCGAGGCCCGGTGGCCGAGATCAACACCCGCGCCTCGCGCAACCCATTCACAATCCGCCCGGTTTTACCGGCATCCGCCGCCAGCGGCCCGCCCGAGACAATCTCTTGCCCCAAAAACAACCCCGCCGCGCGCAGCGGCCCAAGGCAGTCAAACCGCGTAGCCAACTCCCGCAGACCCTCCGCGAAATATCCCCCCACCACGCGGGAATTCTCCTGCAACCCCTCGGCCTCGATCACCTCCAGCACCGCCATCGCTGTCGCTGCCGCCACAGCATTACCGCCGAAGGTGTTGAAATACCGCGCTTTTGCGCCAAAAGCGGCAATCACCTCTGGCCGCATCACCAGTCCCGCTACCGGATAACCATTGCCCATCGGCTTGCCCAGACTGACCAGATCCGGCACGATCCCATGGCGCTGAAAGCCCCACATCGTCTCACCACAGCGGCCAAATCCGGGCTGCACTTCGTCAGCGATAAACACCCCGCCTGCCGCTCGTATGGCCGCCACAGCGGGGGCCAAGAACCCCGCAGGCCCCTCAAACACCCCATCGGATGAGAAAATCGTATCGACGATCAGCCCCGCAGGTTTGATGCCATGCCGCAGCATATCGTCTATCGCGCCCTGCACCTCTGCGGCAAAAGCCGCCCCCAGATCGCCCGTCATCCGCAGGGGATCGGGCGCGCGCACGGTGCGCACATGCTCGCCCAAAGCCACACCTTCGCCAAGGCTGGGCGACATCCCCGCAATCGCGTAAGTCACGCCATGATAAGCGTTTTCCGTAACGATAAACCCGGTGCCGCCGGAATGGGCGCGGGCAATCCGAAACGCCAGATCATTGGCCTCTGACCCGGTGCAGGTGAACATCACATGGGAAAGTTCGGCCGGAAATGTCGCCAGCAACCGCTCGGCATAATCCAGCACGGTGTCGTGCAAGTACCGCGTGTGGCTGGACAGGATCGCCGCCTGCTTGGCCGTCGCCGCCACTACGGCAGGATGACAATGGCCCACAGACGCCACATTGTTATAGGTATCCAGGTAAGCATTGCCCGCGCCGTCATAGAGCCAAACGCCTTCCCCCCGCACCAGATGCACGGGGGTTTCATAGAACAAGCGGTAAGCCGGACCCAAAGCGCGGGCCCTGCGCGCCACAAGCGCTTGATCCTCTGCCGACAAATCTCCCTTACCCGGTACATAGGCGTTCACCATGGTTCCGTCGTTTTTCATAAGGCCTCCAAGGCGTTAAGCAGGGCAGGGCGGTCAATGCCCGCAAGCGCGGTCAACCCCTCGCGGGCGGTCGCAACATTGCGCAGAATATAGGGCGCGTTATCGGGGTAAACCTGCGCGCGGGCCGAGGCAATGGTCAGGGTCGTCAGCATCCGCGTCGCCACCAGATCGGGGAACAACCGCGCCTCATCCGCAGTCAGCGGCAAGACCGCATGATAGGCGCGGGCAAAATTCAGCAGGCTTTCCAGCGGGCGGACAGGGTCCACACAATAGGATGCTGCAATAGCTGCATCACAGATCAAGGGCGTGTGCACCATATCACCAAAATCCAGCACCCCGGCGATCTCGTCAGAATTATCCGGCGATACCAGCACGTTATGCGGGTTCAGATCGTTATGCACCACCTGCCAGCGCAACCCCGCCAGTTCGGGTGCCAGCGCGTCAAAGCGGTCCAGCGCCGCCCTGGCCAGCGCCTGCATATCCTCTGGCACCGCCGCCAGCATCGGGCGCAAAGCGCCGGCCCGCTTGATATCCCATTGCAAGACATAGCCCGCCGCCGGATGCGCAAAGCCGGCCAGACCCCGCGTCAGCCGCGCCGCCATTGCGGCCATCGCACGGGCTTGCGCCGGGGTGCGCGGCGTCAAATGCTGCGGGATGCCCTCCAGATAGGTCAGCAGTCGCACGGTGCCATGCGGCGTGATCACTTCCGTCGCCCCGCTGGTGGTGCGGATCACCTTTGGCACCGGCAGGCCGGAGCTTTCCAGATGCAGCAACGCCTTGGTCTGGAAATCGGTCACCGCGGCAGGCTCGGCGGGGTTGGCGAGTTTCAGCACATAGGCCCGCCCCGGTGTGGTGATGCGGATGTTCAGATCGCGCTCCGATGTCAGCCGCTTCAGCGCGCCTTCGACGCCGAAATGCTGGCGCACAATTCCCAACGCTTCGGCATCGGTCAAAAGAGGCGGGGCAGAGGACAACACCTCGCCCAAGCGTGCATCAGTCATGTTCGGTCCGGTTTGGTTCGGGCGCATCAGGCCTTTACGGCGCAGAACTGTCAAGCGCCGCGACGCGAATTTGCCCGCGCGCGGAAAGACGCAAAGCTTAACAAGCTCTTAACGCCATAGAGCTAACCCCTTGAAATGATATAAACCACCCGCGTGTCCACGCGTGGACACGCCGCTTTTCCCGCAAACCTCTTGCCCTGCGCCCCGCTTGCTCTACCCTAGCCCTGAACCAAGGAGCCGCCATGCCCCCCGTGCTGATTGTCGCCCACGGCCAACCCTCCAACCCCGGCCCCGCCGCCGCCGAACTCGCCGATCTTGCGGGCAAAGTGGCGGCTTATCTTCCCGGCCAAACCGTCGCCTCCGCCACCCTCGCCGAACCCGATGCCCTCAGCGAAGTCATCGCCAAACTCGGCCCCGGCGGCCTGCTGTTCCCCCTCTTCATGGCCGGAGGCTGGTTCACCCGCACCCACCTCCCCGCCCGCCTCACCGCCGCAAGGGCGCAAAACTGGCGGGTGCTGGAACCTCTCGGCTGCCTCACAAGCCTACACGACCTCGCGGTAAAAACCGCCGCCGAAGCGCTGCAAACCCGCGCAGGCCCCCTCGTGCTGGCCGCCCACGGCTCGTCCAAAACCTCGGTGCCGTCCGACATCGCCAGCCATGTTGGCCATAAAATCCGCACCACACTGGGCTGCGCGGTTCATGTGGCCTTCATCGACCAAACCCCGCAACTGAAAGACCTTCCCGCCCTCGGCCCCGAAGCCATCTGCCTGCCGTTCTTCGCGGCCAGCGGCGGCCATGTCACCACCGACATTCCCGAAGCCTTGGCCCGCGCAGGTTTTACCGGGACCCTGCTGCCCGCCCTAGGCCTGCGCCCCGAAATCCCCGCCCTGATCGCCGCAGCCATCCGCGCCGCAAGCCCGGTTTGCACGCAGGACTGTCGATATAAACGAGGCTAAGGCCACTCCGTTTGCAGAGGAAAGAAGCCTCCGGCGGGGATACTTAAGCACAGAGGATGAACCAGACAGTTTCATCTTGGCCTAAATACTCCCGCCGGAGGCTCCCGATTTTCAGCCCACGCGCCTTAAACCGTGTGCAGATACAGATCGAAATCCACTTCCGACACCGTCCGCATCACCCGCGCGTATTCAGCCGTTTTGATCGCTACAAAGGTGCGGTGCATGTCCTCGCCCAAGGCGTCCTTCAGGAATCTCGAAGTCTTCGCCGCCTGGATGGCTGAGCGCCAATCCACCGGTATCGGCGGGGCATCCGACACATCCGTATAGCCGTTGCCCGTGGTTTCCGGCCCCGGATCCATTTTGTTCGCCATACCATGCCGGATGCCCGCTAGCACGGTGGCCGCGACCAGATAGGCGTTGGCATCGACGCCTGCGGGGCGATGCTCGATGCGGCGCGCGCGGATATCGCCCGCAGGGATACGCAAAGCCACCGATCGGTTGTTCACCCCCCACGTCGGGCTGACCGGGGCATAGGAGTTCGAGGCAAACCGTCGCCACGAATTGGCGTGCGGCGCGAAGATCAGCATCGACTCGGCCATTGTGGCGCGCAACCCGCCCAAGGCGTGCAGAATGGTGTCGTTATACTGGCCCTCAACCGCCTCGATAAACACGTTCTTGCCCGCATCATTCAGCATCGAGACGTGGAAATGCATCCCCGATCCGGCGTAATCCTCGTTCGGTTTCGCCATGAAACAGGCGGTGACGCCATGCTGGCGGGCGTGGTAGCGCACCATCCGCTTCAGCCGCAACAGATCATCCGCGGCCTGCATCACGTCTTCGCGGTAGTGCAGGGTCAGTTCATACTGGCCGGGGGCGAATTCGGAAATCAGGGTTTCCGCCTTGATCCCGGCTTTGGCCGCATCAGCGTAAATATCGTTGAACAAGGGCAACATGCCGTGCAACTGATCGACTGAATAGACATCGGTTTTTGAATTGCGCCGACCGTCCAGCACATCGCGGGCGGGCACCATCTTGCCATCCGGGCCGCGCTCATTGGCGAGCAGGAAGAATTCCAACTCGAACGCGCCTGCGGGGTGCAGACCTTCGGCGGCCAAAGCATCGACTTGGCGTTGCATGGCATGGCGCGGGTCCGATGACATCGGCGTGCCGTCAAGGTTATAGACGCACATCAGCACCTCGCCGCGCGGCGGCTTGCTGGCGTGGATTGGGCGCAGGGTTCCGGGCAAGGGCCAAGCCCGCCGATCCCCGTCACCCTGATCCCAGATCAACCCGGTTTCATGCACATCCTCGCCACAGATATCGAGGCCAAGGATCGAGATCGGCAAATGCCGCCCGGATTTGAACATGCCCAAAAGTTCATGCCGCCGGATGATCTTGCCGCGACCAATGCCATTGGCATCGTGCAAAACGATGTCGAACGCCTCAATCTCGGGGTGGGCATCCAGAAAGGCCTCGGCTTCGGCAACGGTGGAACCTGAAGGGCTGTGCATATCGGTCATGGTCATCTCAAAATAGGTCAGAAAGGGTTTCGTCGAAGGCGGCGATCAGGCGATCGACCTGGCGTTTCTTGGTGGCGGGGCTGATCAGCATCATGTTGTGGAACGGGGCGATCAGGCAGCCGCGATTGAGCAGGGCGACGTGGATGGCGGATTCCACGCTCGGCTGATGCGCAAAGCCGGCCTCGGTGCCGTTGTGCAAGGGGCCGAGGGCGCAAATGAACTCCACCCGTGCTCCAACCCTCACCACATGCCAGGGGGCTTTGTGATGGGCGATGGATTTGCCAAGCCCCTGTGCCAGACGGTGCGCGAGGCTTTCCATATGGGCATAGTTTTTCGCCGTCATCACCTCGGCAAGGGTGGCTTTCAGGCAGGCGAATTGCATCGGATTGGCGGAAAGCGTGGTGCCCATACCGGAATGACCAGAGGCGCGGGCGGCATTGGCTGCCTCATAGCGGGCGGCGACCTCTGGCGCCAGCCCCCAGACAGCGGTGGGCATCCCGCCCGCTACGCATTTGCCAACCACGAAGATATCGGGCGTCAGGCCATAGACGCCCGTGTAGCCGCCCAAACCACTGGAGATCGTATGGGTCTCGTCGATCATCAACAACGCGCCGTATTTCCGAGATAACGCGCGCAAGCCATCATGAAAACCGGGATCGGGGAGGACCAGGCAGGAATTGGTCATCACCGGTTCGGTCAGGATGGCGGCGACGTCGCCCTTGGCGAGGGCCGCTACCACCGCGCCGAGGTCATTGAACTCGCAGGCCACCGCGCCCAAAGTCAGATCGGCGACTTGCCCCATCAGCCCTTCGCGGTTTTGCGTCACACCATTGGAAAGCTCGACCATCACATCATCGACGGTGCCATGGTAGCAGCCGTTGAACACAAGTATCTTGGCGCGCCCAGTGATGGTGCGGGCCACGCGGATGGCAAAACGGTTGGCATCGGTTGCGGTGGTGGCGATCTGCCAGCGGAAATCGCCGAACCGCTCGGTCAGAAGGCGACCCGCGTCCAATGCATCCTCCGAGGGCAGCATATAGGTCAGCCCGCGTGTCGCCTGGTGGCGGATGGCTTTGGCCACCGGGGCGGGCGAATGGCCGAACATGCTACCGGTATCGCCCAAGCAGAAATCGTCAATCTCATAGCCATCAATATCGGTGATCCGCGCGCCCTTGGCTTTTGTGATCAACGGCAGATGTGGCATCGGCCAGTCTTTCATCCAATGCAGCGGCACGCCGTCCAGGAAAGCCTCGGCCCCCTGATCAAGTGCCGCGCGGGCCTTCGGGCGGCCTTGCGCAAAGCGCTTCGCCTCGCGGACGCGCAGCTTTTCCAGACGCGCGGGGCGGATTCCTGCGATCAAAGACTCGGACATCAAGGGCACCTTTCGTGGCTTGCCCCCTTATGCCAAGGAATTTGATCAAAAGAAAGGGGCGC
>JBKJTI010000135.1:0-3025 GCA_046590425.1 Cypionkella sp.
GATGCCGCGATCTGGCGAATCTGTTTTTTGGAATGGGTCCGGGCATTGCGGCCCCAAGGCCGCAGATCCTGCGGTGCAATCATCTCGATGGTCTGTGTCATGGCGGCAGCTTCCTTCGCAAAGGTGTGGGCGGGCGAAGTCCGCAAGATGGAATCGCTCTACCACAGACTGCGCGCCCAAACACACTCCGTCAATATGTGTTACCCATCACGACACATTTTTAAAATTTATTGTTGCGATCTGGCACAGCTCAGTTTCTATCCTTCGTGGTGGAATA
This sequence comes from Cypionkella sp., assembly GCA_046590425.1. GTDB lineage: Bacteria > Pseudomonadota > Alphaproteobacteria > Rhodobacterales > Rhodobacteraceae > Cypionkella. Next base: position 278 of record JBKJTI010000135.1, read on the forward strand.
CCTTCAGATTGTTGAAGACCGCATACCGGATGGCTTTGTTATGCTGAAGCTGACCGACAACAATGCCGGGCGCGATGCCAAGCGTTTTGGCGAAAGCGAGCACCTCGCCCTCAGTGCGGGTAAACGTCAGACGAAACGTCCGCATCGCCGCCGAGGGAATGAGGAAGTCCGCGGCCCAGATGTTGGCCTCGGCCTCTTCTTTAGGTCCGGCGCTGCCGGAGCTTTTCTCCATGTCGATGAAGATGGCCTTGCGGCTGTGCAGGAGAAGATGTGCACATTCATGGAAGAACGTGAACCAGAAGTGGTCGTCCGACTTGTACCGGAAGCTTTGCTGGATCAGCGCCTTGCGCGGGCTCAACCACCGCGATACGCCGCTGACCCGCATTTTGAGCAGCGGCGGCTCCAGAACGAAAGCAACGCCCGCCGCAGCACATTTTGCCTCGATTTCTGGAAGAGCTTCCGTGATGGGCATCAAGGTAAGACTGCGGATATCTTTCAGCGCCGCAAGGAACGCATCGCGGTCATAATCCCGGCAGACGATGTTGGCAGCCCGACGTTCCCCAATCCGGAGCCAAGCGGCAAGCGACCAGGGGTCGTTGTCAAATGTCTCTGAGGTGCGGAAGTCGGCCTGCAGAAGCTCATCGATCCGGTCCTCGCAGGCCTTGACGCCTCCCACGGAAAAAAACTTCAGCAATTCCTGAACTTGGTCGGCTTTGTCTGGCGGACGTTTCAGATAGCCGCGTGCGGCAAGTTCGGCGAGCGGGAATGCTTTGGCCCAGTCATGGCTTGCAGCGAGATGCTGGCCCTCGGTATCACGGGCCTGATGCAACTTGTAGGCCGCTTCCATATTGCTCCAGATCGCCGCCGGTACACCGAGCACCCGTTCAAGCTGAAGGGCAGTCGCAGGTTCGAGGGGTGCCCTGCCACTGACAATCTCCGCCATCAGCTTGCCCGAGCGCCCGCAACGACGTGCCAACTCACGTGCCGATATCCCGAGATGCTCAAGATACTCCTGCACAAGATCGCCTGGAGGCGAGGCGTGATCGGGCGTGTAGGCGCAGGCGGAACTCATATCTGTCATGACTGTCGGGCCTTCGCTGTGCGAACCGGTTCTGGTCCTATGATCAAGAGCTTCGAGACTAGCGAGAAGTCGGTGTCCTCGGCAGCCTCAACAGGAATTGTCTGAAAAAGGAGCTGGTGGTCGGCTCCCAATGCAACAGAAAAGCTCCCCTTCATAGCCCGGCGCGTCAGACCCACAGGTGGTCCCACGGGGACATTTGCAAGCGTTGGCGCGGCAGCAAGAACCGCCAATCTGCAGATGATCTTGCCCGCTAGTTCGGCACCGAATTCGTGCACAAGAGCGTTTTTGCTGCAACAAAGGCCCCGGATCTTGGCATCCGGGAAGCTTAGGTCCACGAGAATATCCTGAAGTGTTTCGCAATGCGTAACAAGATATTGTTTTCGGCGCAATAGGAAACAGCATCTATGCTCCTTCGGAACGAAGCGCAGGGCCTATGGATTTAGGAAGACATTTTCTCAAATCTTAAATTTAAAGAGGAGGGTAAGTCCAATGGCCAAAAACCCACCTCCAAATTCGCAACTCGATAGTGTTCCACTGGACTTTGGCCGTCCAAAGAGCGTTGGTTAAACGGTGCCTGGTGACATCCAGGCCTTCCTCAGTAGGGCGGCCAGGCCTTTTGCCTTGCCCCGAACCGAGGAGACAGCACATGGCGAAGACAAAGCACATTACCGCGAAGAACCCGCAGATCACGGGTCTCGAACCCAAGACACATGTTCCGGAAGCAATTCCCGAGCAACAGGCCCCCGACCCAACCTCACCGCCCCGCAAAACCAAGGCGACTCTCTTGCGCGACATGGTCTGCGACCCCGCCGGGGTCAGCCTGCAGACCCTCATGCTGGCGAGCGGCTGGCAATCCCATACCATCCGCGCAGCACTCTCGGGCCTGCGCAAAACCGGGCTGGAGGTGACCCGGACGTCCGGCGAATGCAGGCCGATCTATACCGCCACACTTGCAAGGGACACTTCCGGTAAAGCAAAATTCGCCATCATTACTTGCGCCAGCCCGCGGGAGGAGGCCGATCAGAAGGCCAGTAAACCCGAAACTCCACCGGTTGCGACGGCTGGGATCACATCAGAGGTGGGAGATGCGGTGGCGCCGGTCTCCACCAGTGCTTCCGGCGCCGGTTCATACGGAACTTTTGAGAGCCCTGGAAGGGTGGCGTCATGACCGAGGTGGCCCAACTTGCGACCCTTGACCGCGCGGCACTTGCCCGGCTCTGGTCCGACGTCCTCGGCGGACCGGTTCCACCAAAGATGAGCCAGATCCTGCAACGCCGCTTTCTTGCCCATGCGCTGCAGGTCAGACATTCCGGCGATCTGCCCACCGCCGCGGCGGCAAGGCTCGACCGGGTTGCAGTCGGCACGGAGCGCGCGGCGATGCCGACATTGCAGCCCGGCGGGCGCCTGCTCCGGCAATGGAATGGCATCACCCATGTCGTCGATGTCGCCAAGGACGGCTATCTCTGGAACGGCGGGCGCCACAAATCACTCTCCTCCATCGCCCGGGCCATCACTGGCACTCGTTGGTCCGGCCCGCGCTTCTTCGGTCTGAAGCAAAACGGTGAGCGGCCATGACCCCAAAACCTATGATCCGCTGCGCCGTATATACCCGCAAGTCCACCGACGAAGGGCCGAATGAGGAGTTCAACTCGCTTGATGCCCAGTAT
>JBKJTI010000264.1:0-5155 GCA_046590425.1 Cypionkella sp.
TTCCTATCTCGACACCCAGTTGAAACGCCTTGGCGGACCGAATTTTACCAAGATCCCCGTCAATGCACCAAAGGGTTGCCCCGTCAGCAATTACCAGCAGGATGGCCATATGCAGACGGCCCACCGCAAGGGTCGGGTCAACTATGAACCCAACGGTTGGGGAACAGGCCCCCGCGCACATCCATTGGAAGGCTATGTCAGCTACCGCGTTCCTGTTTCCGGCGAAAAGGCCCGCCTGCGGCCCGAAAGTTTTGGCGATCATTATAGTCAGGCCCGGCAGTTCTACATCAGCCAGACTTCCAGCGAACAAGGCCACATCGCGGCGGCACTGGTGTTTGAGTTGTCGAAATGTGCCGAACCCGGCATCCGCGCGCGGATCGTGTCGCATCTGCGCAATATAGACGAGGGTATTGCGGTGCGTGTAGCCGAGGGGCTGGGGCTGGCCGATATGCCTGCGCCCGCGCCGGCGGCACGCCCGACGCGCAAAGACCTGAAACCCTCGCCTGCGCTCAGCATCCAGTCAAACCCGCCGGAAAGCTTCAAAGGCCGGGTGATGGGCGTCATGCTCAGTGACGGCTTTGACGGGTCACTAGTGGCGGCAATGGAAAAAGCTGTGGCTGACGCCGGTGGCCTGACCAAGATTATCGCACCCCGGGTCGGCGGAGTGACATGCAGTAAGAACAACCTGCACGCGGTGGATGAAAAGATCGGCGGCGCGCCGTCGGTCTTGTTCGACTCGGTCGCCATTTGCCAGGGCAAGACAGTCTGGCTACGAACCCGGCCTAATAGGCATTCCTGTCGGATGCCCATCAGCACTGCAAATATGTGGGGTGGTCTGAGCAAGCGAGTGCGCTTGTGGCTATTTGCGGTTTTGCCGGGGCAGAGGACGACGCCTTTTGTGCGTTGACTGATGCTACTTCGGTTCAGGCGTTTGTGAACGGCTGGCGGTAGAGGCGGCACAACTGCGCCACGACGACAAAAAGCAGACCCCCGTATTTTGCTGATCAACGGATCGTCCCGGTCCGAACACACCTGCCCTCGCGAGATGTCAACAAGCTTCGGCTGATCGAAATTGCGCAGGAATTGATTGAAACGGAATTCAAGGTGAAGGTCGATATCCTCGATCTGTGACGGCTGGCGTCCGAATACGGCCGCAACATTCACCCCTGCAAAGCATGTTTTTTCACTGCAGCCCCGCTGTGCCACTGGCCGTGCTCGTGTTACCCAAATCACGCCATGGGGCAGACCAAGACTGGATAAATGCTATATATCCACTGTGGGTTGCGACCCACGACGTAACGATCATAACCCCGGTCAACTGGTATCAGGTTACCTCGCCGATCAGACTGTTGATGGACCGGCTGATCTGCGCCGATAGTGGCAACCCCGACCCGACCCTGACCGATGGCAAGGATGCATCCTTGGCCAAAAAGATCGAGCTCGCAGGTTGGGACTATCCGCGCCATCTGGCGGCTGGGCGTTTTCAGTGGTGGTGCACGGCGATGTTGAAAACGTGCGCCGGGCGCTTTCGGATTGGCTGAAATTCATGAAGTTGGCACCCGCCGGGCAAAGCGACGAGGTTGACCACTACATCGGCTATTGGAAGCCCTATGCGACAAGCCACGTGGCGTCGGACGCCGACAACGACATTCAGGATGACGTTCGCAACGCCGCTCGTGCATTGGCAGCAGCTGTCGTTGAAGCTCGCAAGGGGCGATTGGTGACTGCTGGCACTGAATTGATCGATCCCAGGCAGAAGTAGCGTCCGGTGTTCGAAATCATCAACCAATTCCGATACCTGTTTTCAGTAGGGTTCATAAAAGCGTGGAATATAAGTGAAGCAGACGACAAGCATACGGGATAAAGGCTCGACTACCGCTGCGTTGGTCGGGGCGGGAAATCAGAAAAACCACTCTGTTCCTTATGCCATCAGGTCTGATTGACAGGCCTGCCACCCGCTTCACTTAATTAACGCAACTGTACTCAAAGGGTTCCGTTTGCAATTCGCCATCTGGTTTTCCCTGATGTCCCGCACGCGCTGCAGGCAAGCAGCGCGTGCGGATATGCCAGTCGCTATTTCATCAGCGCAAGCTGACCACGAATTTCGCCATCGGGGAACTTTTCTGTATGGACGTTGAAGTAGTACATGCCTGCCATGAGTTCGGCCGCCTGTGCATCGGTGATCGGAGCCGAGCCTTTCATCGTTTCACCCGTAGTGTCGATAACCGGTCCTGCGGCTTCGGTTGCGGTTGCGGGGCCATGAATGTGCGACGCTGTCATGTCGCCGCTCAAACCTTCGTGGGTATAGAACCAAGTCACGGTTTTCGCCTCGGTATCAAGAGTAACCTCGGCGGTACCAGTCGCGGCACTATCGGTTGGCGGCACTTCGGCAGCGCCAGTCATTTCGGTGGTAAACTTCATCATTTCGGCTTGGGCTGTGGCTGCTGCAAACATCATGCTGACGGCCAGCGCGGCAACAACACCTGAGTTTTGGATACTGATCATGGTGAACGTTTCCTATAAAACCGGGGCACTATCGCCCCTTATTGCAACGTTTCAACGATCAAGTGGTTCCGAGATCAAACCCGCGCCAACCGGCGCTGCAGGCAGAATGCCGCGCAGCCCATTGGCCGATTGTCAATGCATACCTGTCGACCATTGTGTCGCGACCGCGCAGGCTGGTTTTGTATGGGTCCAGTACTGGACAAGCGTGCTACCCTTGGCATGTGACCTACTGATCGGGCCTTGACCTAGGTGTCAGTGCGCCGGTCTTGCGGTCATCGCAATAGCCCGCCCGGCCTCCAGCGCTTCGTCCCACTATCTGCAATCGCCTTCAAAAACGCATCGACTCTGGGTGTTCATTCGCCTACCGATAGAGACCGGTGACAGAATGAGAACCTCAGCTTGAGCCAACACAGATCCCAGAAGAGGTGCGACTCCGGGATGGAAAAAAAGGCATCTAAATCTGCAAAGACCCCGGGGGTGTCCCCGACAGGCTTGGCATCAGGTCCCGCGGCACCTTTGATCGTTGGCATTGGCGCATCGGCCGGTGGGCTTGAGGCGTTCCGCAGCTTTTTCGCCAGCACTGGTCCGGATACCGGAATGGCTTATGTTCTTGTCCAGCACCTGTCACCTGACCATAAAAGTATGTTGGCAGACCTTCTAGGAAAATCAACGCCAATGCCGGTGATCGAGGCGGTTGACGGGCTGCAGGTAACAGCCAACAACGTTTTTGTCATTCCGCCCGATGCGACAATGACGATCAGCAGCGGACACCTTCAGGTCGTCAAACCTGCGCCGCCACGCCACACCCGGCGACCCATCGACACCTTTCTTCAGTCGCTCGCCGCCGATCAGGGCGAGAACGCGATTTGCATCATCCTGTCAGGGACCGGAAGCGATGGCACGCTGGGGTCCGCTGCCATCCGCGAAAACGGCGGACTTACGCTGGCCCAAGCCGAATATGACAGCCATGCCTTGCCCGGCATGCCGCAAAGTGCCGCTGCATCGGGGCAGGTTGATGAAGTGCTGGCGGTTGAGGCCATGCCCGCGCGGCTGGTGGAATACCGAAAACACCTGCATTCCGTTTCACTAAACAAAGACGGCAACGGGACTCGGGCCGATGCAACCCAACATATTGCGACGATTTTCGGCGCGCTGCGGGCAAGGACCGGACACGACTTTCTGCAATACAAGGAAAAGACGCTGCTGCGACGACTGCAACGCCGGATGCAGTTGCTGCAGATTGACACCACCGAAGCCTACATTGAAAAGGTCCGCGATCAGCCGGAAGAGCTGGACCAGTTGTTTCGGGAACTGTTGGTCGGCGTGACGCAGTTCTTTCGCGATCCGCCCGCTTTTGAGGCGTTAAATGAAACTGTTCTGAAAGGTCTTGTTGCCAATAAAGGTGCCGATGAGACGGTCCGGGTCTGGGTGCCGGGGTGTGCGACGGGGCATGAAGCCTACACCATCGCCATACTGCTGCGAGAAGCGATCGGCAATCGACGTCCAAAACCCGAAATCCAGATATTTGGCACCGACATTGATGATCGCGCTATCGCGGCGGCACGTATTGGACGCTACCGAAGTCCAATCGCTGGCATTTCGCCTGAACGCATGGAGCGTTGGTTCAAGCGGCAGGGTGATGATGCGGTAATTTTACCTGAAATTCGTGAAATGTGCGTATTTTCGGCGCACAGCATCATTAAGGACCCGCCATTTTCCAAACTTGACCTGATCTCTTGCCGCAATCTTTTGATTTATATCGATCCGATGATGCAGGATCGCGTCATGCGAAGCTTTCATTACGCGTTGAAACCCGGTGGGCGGTTGTTTCTGGGATCTTCCGAATCCGTGACCCGCACCGCCAAATTGTTCAGCGCTACAGACAAGAAAAACCGCATCTTTGAGCGTCGTGAGACCGATGGCACAGTTTTGCCAGACCTGTTGATGCGCAGCGCGGCTGGCGAGGCCAAGCCGATGCCTGCCGCACCCGCGACTGGCTTTGGTGACCGCATTGACAAGAACGCCCGCCGGGCGATGGAGAAATACTATCCGCCACATATTGTGGTCGACAGGAACCAACAGATCGTCAGTTTTTCAGGCGGGGCAGTAGGTCCGTATCTAGAGCCCGCCGCTGGCACGCCGAGTTTTGCGTTGTATGATATTTTGCGAAAGCCGCTGCGCGCCTCTGTGCGAACGATTTTGCAAGAGGTGATAGCTTCCAACGCCCCTGTACTTCAGCGCGACATTCCGCTGAGGCAGGCAGGACTGCCACATATGGTCACGCTGATCGCAGAACCGATAGGCGAAGCGGCGGAATACATCGTCTTGGCTTTTCAGGACAGCGGCAAAGCAGCCCCAGCCGAGACGAAAGCGCAAAAAACGAAAGACGCCAATGACTCAATACAGGCGCTAGAACAAGAATTGCGCACCACCCGTGCGCAGTTGATGTCGACGATTGACGAATTGGAAGTCACAAATGAGGAAATGAAATCGTCGAACGAAGAATACCAATCCGTCAATGAAGAACTGCAATCATCCAATGAAGAACTTGAAACCTCGAAAGAGGAAATGCAGTCGATCAACGAAGAATTGCAGACGATCAACGTCGAGATGATCGGCAAGAATGAAATGCTGACCCATCTGAACAGCG
>JBKJTI010000293.1:0-22857 GCA_046590425.1 Cypionkella sp.
CATGTGAAATCCGGGTGGTGTTTGGCGGTTGTGCGTGTCAGCTTCCAGCAAAGCACAGATGGAGGCAGAAATGCAAAAAGTTGCGGTGATCACGGCGGGCGGTTCGGGCATGGGGGCAGCGGCGGCGCGGCGGTTGGCGGCGGATGGCTTTGCGGTGGCGATCCTGTCCTCGTCGGGCAAGGGTGAGGCGTTGGGCGCGGAGTTGGGCGGCGTTGGCGTGACCGGATCGAATCAGAGCAGCGACGATGTGCAGCGTGTGGTCGATGCCGCGATGGCGAAATTTGGCCGGATTGACGTGCTGGTGAACTCGGCGGGGCATGGGCCAAGGGCAGCTTTGTTGGATATCACCGACGAGGGCTGGCATCAGGGTATTGAGATTTACTTCCTGTCCGCAGTGCGACCGATCCGCGCCGTGACGCCGATTTTTGAAGCCCAAGGCACAGGCGGGGCGATCGTCAACATCACCACTTTTGCGACGTTTGAGCCTGACCCGGCTTTCCCGACAAGCGGCGTGGCGCGGGCCGGTTTGGCAGCGTTTACAAAGCTTTATGCCGATAAATATGCACCGCAGGGTATTCGGATCAACAATGTTTTACCGGGGTTTATCAATAGCTTGCCCGAGAAAGAGGAGTTCCGCGCGCGAATCCCGATGGGCCGCTATGGCCGGGTCGAGGAAATTGCCGGGACTGTCAGTTTTTTGGCCTCGGATGCCTCGGGCTATATCACCGGCCAGAACTTGCGCGTGGATGGCGGGATCACGCGGTCGGTTTAAGGGCTGGAGGTTCCATCTCGGTCTGGCGGTAACGCTATGTTAACCGGCGACGTGGCAGGCTGCGGGGATGACATATCACACCCGCCCGACCGCCTCGCATAGCCACTACTTTACCGTCGCGCTAAATCGGCCCGGCGATGACCTGTTGGTGCTGGAAATCGAACGGCTGCGCCAAGCGGTGCGGCTGACGCGGGTGGAAAGCCCATTTCAGATTGCCGCATGGGTGGTGATGCCCGATCACCTGCACACGATCTGGACACTTCCCGCCGGGGATGATGCCTCAGGCCGATGGCGGCTGATCAAGGCGCGGTTTTCGGCCAGCTTGCCGCTTCATGCCCGCAAATTGCGTATAGGCAATGCCGCGCAGGGCGTCTGGCAACGCGGATTCTGGCAACACCGCATTACCGATGCCGCAGATATGGTTCTGCATATGCGCAGTTGCCAAATGGACCCGGTGCGACATGGTCTGGTCGATGTGCCGGAAGCTTGGCCCTATTCGTCATTCCGCAGCCCTGCTCCACTGCAACAGGTAGGCTAGGCATGCATCGACTAGTCGCCACCTGCTGCCCAAGTCCATCACAGGGCAGCAGAATTAAGAAGAGCAGCCAAGTGGCTTACTGTTAAAAATCAAACAGATCGCCGAGAAAGCTTTCGCGGCGCTTCTTTTTGCCGTGATAGCGATCATCATCATCGTCGTCATGACGACGGCGGGGCTCGTCGCGCTGGACGTGGCGATTGGGTTCGGTGCGATAGCCGGGCTCGGCCTGGTACACCGCGGCCGCATCACGCGAGTTGGCGGCAGGTGCGGTGGCGGCACGTTCGATGATTTTGTCCAACTCGCCCCGATCCAGCCAGACGCCCCGGCATTTCGGGCAGTAATCAATCTCGACGCCGTTGCGGTCAGCCATCACCAAAGTCTCATTGTCGACAGGGCACTGCATGCCATTCTCCTGTGTTGTGCGCCTATTAGATGGGGGCTGTGGTTTTTTGCGCAAGCCCGCGCGCTTGTCGGAGGGCGGATTTGTGCTTACCTCTTGTTGTCCGGGGCAAGCCGCCCCAAAAGGATTTGCCGATGTCGACCACACCTTATGTTCCACCGAAAGTCTGGACTTGGGATGCCGCCAATGGCGGTCAATTCGCCAACATCAACCGCCCGATTGCCGGGGCGACACATGACCAAGAGCTGCCGCGCGGCAAACATGGCTTCCAGCTTTATTCGCTGGCAACGCCGAATGGTCAAAAAGTCTCGATCCTGCTCGAGGAGCTTTTGGCGGCTGGCCATGCCGCAGAATATGATGCTTGGCTGATCAACATCGGCAAGGGTGATCAGTTTGGTTCGGGCTTTGTCGGGGTCAATCCGAACTCGAAAATTCCGGCGCTGCTGGATCTGACTGGCGCGCAACCTGTGCGGTTGTTCGAATCGGGCTCGATGCTGGTGCATTTGGCTGACAAGTTCGGGGCTTTCCTGCCAGCAAGCGGACCTGTGCGGACCGAGGTGATAAACTGGCTGTTCTGGCAGATGGGATCGGCCCCGTTTCTCGGTGGCGGTTTTGGCCATTTCTTCGCCTATGCACCTGAAAAGTTTGAATATCCGATCAACCGTTATGCAATGGAAGCCAAGCGGCAGTTGGACGTGTTGGATCGACGTTTGGTCGAAGTGCCCTTTATCGCGGGGGAGGATTATTCGATTGCCGACATGGCGATCTGGCCTTGGTATGGCAGCATTGTTTTGGGGCGCAGCTATGCCAATTCGGCGGAGTTTCTGGATGTTGGGATTTACAAAAACCTCAAGCGCTGGGCGGATGTGATCGAGGCCCGACCAGCGGTAAAGCGCGGGCGAATCGTCAACAAAAACTGGGGCGATGAGGCGGAGCAGGTGCCAGAGCGGCACGGGCCAGAAGATTTCGTGGACAAAGCGGTCTGACGCGAAGGCGATTTCCGCTCGGAAATCGTGCCGGAATTCGCGCGAATTCCGCAGGCTTGCCAAGCGGTCCTGCGGGACTTATCCTGCAACCAAGCCGTGGCGATGGCGTCGCCACAGGGGACCCCCCCAAAGCTTGCAGGGCAACCTGCTTTCGTCCTGCACGCCGGGACCTTTCGGGGTTCCGGGGCAAATGGCCCAGACCCCAAGCAAGAGGTCTGTTGATGACAACTCGTCCAGAGCAATATCGTTTCCACCAAGGCGACCGGGTTCTGCCGTTCGCCGCCGAGGAATATGACGCGCGCCTTGCGGGCCTGCGCGATCTGATGGAGGTGCATGGGGTTGAAGCCTGCGTGTTCACCTCGATGCACAACATCGCTTATTATTCGGGCTTCCTTTACTGCTCGTTTGGTCGCCCCTACGGCCTTGTCGTTACCGCCACGCAAAGCGTTACGATCTCGGCGGGGATTGATGCGGGCCAACCTTGGCGGCGCGGGCATGGCGACAACATCACCTATACCGATTGGCAGCGCGACAATTACTGGCGCGCGATTCTGTCGGTGACGGGCGAGGGCCGGGTGATTGGTTGTGAGGCCGATCATCTGACCTTGCTGCAATCGGAAAAGTTGAACCAATTCCTGAAGCCCAAACGCGGCGTTGATATTGCGCGTGGCACGATGGAACAGCGCATGATGAAATCGCAGGCCGAATTGGATATGATCCGGCATGGCGCCGGTGTGGCTGATGTCGGTGGTTTTGCCATCCGCGAAGCTGTCAAGGAGGGCGCGCGTGAAATTGACATCGCGATGGCGGGCCGTGACGCGATGGAACTTGAGATCGCCAAGCGCTTCCCCGATGCCGAATACCGCGACACTTGGGTGTGGTTCCAGTCGGGGATCAACACCGATGGCGCGCATAACCCGGTGACCAGCCGTAAACTGCGGCATGGAGATATCCTCAGCCTGAACACTTTCCCGATGATTTCGGGCTATTACACAGCGCTGGAGCGGACCATGTTCGTGAAAGAAGTTGATCCTGCCAGTTTGCGCATGTGGGAGATCAACGTCGCAGCCCATGAATTGGGTATAAGCCTGCTGAAACCCGGTGCCTCCTGTGCGGAGGTGACGGCCAAGCTGAACACCTTCTTCGAAGAGCATCAAGTGCTGCAATACCGCACTTTTGGCTATGGTCACTCGTTTGGTGTGCTCAGCCACTACTATGGTCGCGAGGCTGGATTGGAGTTGCGCGAGGATATCGACACTGTGTTAGAGCCGGGCATGGTGATCAGCATGGAGCCGATGCTGACGATCCCAGATGGTCAGCCCGGCGCTGGTGGCTACCGCGAGCATGACATCTTGTTCATCACCGAAGGCGGCAATGAGGATATCACCAAGTATCCTTATGGCCCGGGTTTCAACGTGGTGGGATAATGAAGAAGGGCCGGGAAAATCCCGGCCCTTTGTTTAATGCTGTGTCAAACTGCCAAAGTTTAGGCGCGTTTGATCAGTTTTATCAAGAACAGCAAAATCACCGCCCCAATCGTTGCATGGACGATCGACGCCAGAATCCCTCCGTCAAGCACAAACCCTACGCGCGGCAGGATCGCTCCGGCGACGAACGCGCCCACGATGCCGATAACAATATTCCCCAGCAGGCCATAGCCAAAGCCCGATACGATTTGTCCAGCTAGCCAACCAGCAACAGCGCCGATCAGCAGCATGATCAGAATACTTTCAATTCCCATGTCTTTCCCTCGTTTTTTGAGCCGCCATCTGCAGCGTGTGGGACAACGCGCAGATCACAAAAACGTTCCCGAAATCGGCCATATTTTTCAGAGCAAGATCAGGCCTGTGCCGCAATCCACGTGGTTTCTCAAAAGAATCACCCCGCATCGGCTGATTCAGCACCTTTTGCATTTTCAATCATTTCACAGGGCTTGACGGAAGCCAAACCACAGGCTCTAGGTTCAAAGATAATTTTCCTTACATCCGAGTCTCTGCCCCGTGAACAGCTCCATTTTCCGCCTGATTGGCGCATTGTCGCTCAGCCTGCTTGCCGCTTGCGGCGCTCCCACACCGAAATCCGTGACGTCTGCGGTCGTACCAGGCTATGAAGGGGTGGAGGACGAAGGGTTCTATATTGAGCCCGTCGATGCCGAACTGCTTTCGGCAGATCGGGCCCGCGCCGAGGTGGAGTATACAGCCGATGATGCGCCGGGCACGATTGTGATCGATACCTTCGCGCGCAAGCTCTATCTGGTGCAAGAGAACGGGCGGGCGATGCGCTACGCCATCGCTGTGGGTCGGGAAGGTCTGTCGTTCCGTGGCAACGGCGTGATCGGGCGCAAGGCGAAATGGCCTTCTTGGCAGCCGACCGCCAACATGATCCGTACCCGGCCTGACCTGTACGCGGAATATGCCGGCGGTCGTGCAGGCGGGCTCGACAACCCATTGGGCGCGCGGGCGATGTATCTCTATCGCGGGGGGCGCGATTCGATGTTCCGTATCCACGGCACCATCCAGAATGAGACCATCGGCCACGCCACTTCAGCGGGCTGTATCCGGCTGTTCAACCAGGATGCGATGGATCTGTACGATCGGATCGATTTGGGCACACGGGTGAAGGTGCGCTCCCTGGAAGAAAGCCTCGCCATCGAAGGCCCCTATATGGATGACGCTTGGGGTCGTGCTGTGCCGGAAACACCTGAAAACATCGCGCGAAAACCGCAGGATGAGCAGATGATGGTCGAGCAAGAGGCCGCCATGGCTGCCACTGCCGCAAAGCAGGCTGAGCTTGATGCGAAGAACGCCGCAAAAGCAGAGAAAAAACGGCTGTCGGTCTGCAAGCGCAAGGGCATTGACGAGGCAGATTGCCCGCCGTTGCCAGAACTGGCTTCGGCTGACGGGGCGACCAGCAACGGTTGATCGCCGAATGATAGTTATCAAAAGGCCCCGCGTATACGCGGGGCCTTTTTGCGTCAGCTTTTTATCACATAGTCTTTCAGCGTGGTCTCGATCACTTGCCAAGTGCCGGAATAACCGGGGCGGATAATATAGCTGTCCCCCGCCTTCAACACGGTCGTTGCGCCATCCGCATCGGTCAGCACCGAATAGCCGGAATGGATATAAACATACTCCCATTCAACATAGCTGACCCGCCAGGTGCCGGGGGTGGATTGCCACAGTCCGCAGTAAAGCCCATCGCGGTATTCGATGTTCCAGGTGGTGTGGACAGGATCGCCCGCCACAATCCGCGCAGGATCCGGGCGGGTGATTTCGGGTTGTATGCCCTCACGGGTCACGCGTTGAATGTTCGACATTAGCGCCTCTGGGTTGCTCAGCCCGCATTGCGCCCGCAGAACAAGACGGCGTCAAGCGGGTTTGCCGCTGCAATGCAGCGTAATAATCTTGCTGTCCCCTTTGGCTTGTGCCCATATGATTGGCACAAAGTTATCGCGGAGCCGATCAGAGGAGTGCAACCTCCCCCGTTCGCCCGGTGCTTCCGCCCGATATCCGTGCCCGCAAAGGTCAGGCGCCACTCGTGGTGCTGACCGCTTATACCACGCCGGTGGCCCGGTTGGTGGATGCGCATTGCGATATGGCGCTGGTCGGCGATTCGGTTGGCATGGTGCTGCATGGCATGCCCAGCACCATAGGCGTGACGATGGAAATGATGATCCTGCATGGCCGTTCGGTGGTGCGCGGCTTGCAAAAAGCCATGGCGATCATCGACATGCCGTTTGGCAGCTACGAGGAAAGCCCGCAGCAGGCGTATCGTAACGCCGCGCGTCTGATGGCCGAAACCGGCGCGCCTTGCGTCAAGTTAGAGGGCGGCCTGCATATGGCAGAAACCATCGCGTTTCTGACCAAACGCGGCGTCCCCGTGATGGCGCATATCGGGCTGACGCCGCAGTCGGTGAACACTCTGGGGGGGTACAAAGTTGTGGGGCGTGACGGTGAGGCCAATGGCGTGATGGAAGATGCGCTGGCGGTTGAGGAGGCGGGGGCCTTTGCGGTGGTCTTGGAAAAGGTGCCGATGGGACTTGCCGCCCGGATCACGCAAAGGCTGGTTATCCCGACGATTGGCATCGGTGCGGGGGTGGCCTGCGATGGGCAGGTGCTTGTGGTCGATGACATGCTCGGGTTCTTCACCGAGTTCCGCCCGAAATTCGTCAAACGCTACGCCGATCTTGGCGCTTTGGCTTCGGAAGCGATTGCGGATTACGCGGCCGAAGTGCGGGCACGGACATTCCCTGCCGACGAGCATTCCTTTGCGGATGTTGTGAAGGGCAAACAGTCTTGACGCAGATCATTCGGACAGTCGCCGGGCTGCGCGTTTTGGTGCGGTCGTGGAAAGCTGCGGGCGAAGTGGTGGGGGTTGTGCCGACGATGGGGGCTTTGCACGAGGGGCATCTGTCGTTGGCCCGTGCGGCGAAAGCGGAATGTGCGCGGGTGATCGTGACGATTTTCGTCAACCCCAAGCAGTTCAACAACCCGGATGATCTGTCAAAATATCCCCGCACCGAGGAAGCCGATGCAGCCTTGCTGCGCAGCGTCGGTGTCGATGTGATCTTCGTGCCCGAACCGGGTGAGGTTTATCCTGTCGGCTTCACCTCAACCGTGTCAGTCGGCGGTGTGTCCGAACCTTTGGAGGGCCGGATGCGTCCGGGGCATTTTGATGGCGTGGCTACTGTGGTCACAAAACTCTTCGGCATGTCTATGGCCGACAGGGGCTATTTCGGGCAAAAAGACTGGCAGCAGTTGCAGGTGGTGCTGCGGTTGGTGCGCGACTTGAATGTGCCGATCACCATCGTCGGCTGCGAAACCATTCGTGAAGCGGATGGGCTTGCCATGTCTTCCCGCAATAGCCGCCTGACACCGGAAGGCCGCGCGATTGCGGGCGCGCTCTATGTCGCAATCTCTACCGCAGCGGAGGATATCCGCGCTGGGCAGTCTGACCGGATGGCGATCCGCGAAGCGGCGGAAAAGCTACGGCACGCGGGGTTTGAACGGGTAGAATACATCGAATTGCGCGATGCCGAGACGTTGATGCCTTCGGATGACATGCAACGACCTAGGCGCATGTTGGCCGCCGTTTGGCTGGATGGGGTGCGGCTGATCGACAACATTCCGGTTTAGGCGCGCACTCCAGGGCGCTGCCCCGGACCCCGGAGTATTTTCGCCATGATGAATCAGCCGAGCAAATCATGCAGCACCAGCGCCATCACCTTGGCGCTGTCCTCCATATCCTGCACGCTGATCCATTCATCCGGCTGATGCGCCAGATGCAGCAGGCCGGGACCGTAGGCGATGCAGTTTTTCAGCCGCCCGATACGGTCGATGTGCTTTTGATCATAGGTGCCCGGTGAGACAACATACTCCGCCTCTCGCGCCAACACCCGTTCAATCGCAGTGGCGGTTGAGGTGACAATCGGTGCATCGAGGTCTGTCATCGTGGGCTGAACTTCGAATAAATCTTTGACCTCGTAGGAAAATGTCGGGCGTTGGTTTTTCACCCGCCCGAGCACATCGGTGATTTCCTGCTTCACCTCGACCAGATCTTCCTCGATCAGATAACGGCGATCAACGATGATCCGGCAGCGATCCGCCACACAAGGCACTGGCAAGGAGGTATCCCCCGGTGCCAGATCCGCCGCACCGCCATGGATCGAATTGATGTTCAGCGTCGATTGCTTGGCGCCCTCTGGGACCACAGGCATTGCGGTGGTTTTGCGCGCCAGCAGCGGATATAGCCGATGCTCAATCTCCTCCAACACCGCGCCCATATGGCGAATGGCGCTGTCGCCCAGGAACGGCATCGAGCCATGGGCGATGCGGCCATGGGTTTCAATCTCGGCCCACCACACGCCGCGATGACCCAGACAGATGCGGTCTTTGTGCAAGGGCTCGGGGATGATCACATGATCGACATGTGCATAGTGGCCATGTTCGGCGAGATAAGCAACCCCGCCATAACCACCAGATTCCTCATCCGCCGTCGCTGAAATCTCGATACTGCCGCGCCACGCCGAACCGCTGGCCAAGAATGCCTCAACCGCGATCACCGATGCCGCCAGCCCGCCTTTCATATCGCAAGCGCCCCGACCATAAACCCTATCGCCGTCCAATTCGCCGCCAAACGGATCACGAGTCCAACCATGGCCGACCTCGACCACATCGTGATGGCTGTTGAAATGCACGCAATCACCCGGTAACCCCGAATCCATCCGCGCGATCAGGTTCCAGCGCGGATAGGCCTCGCTATCCCCTGGCGCGCCCAAAGCGCGGATGAATTGCAGAGTGAAACCCGCAGCCTCCAACCGCGCCGCGAGATAATCGCAGATCGAGCGATAATGTTGCCCCGGCGGATTCAACGTCGGAATACGGATCAGATCCTGCGTCAGGCCAATAAGCTCTTGGCGACGGGCTGCGACTGCGGCAAGGATGGCGTGATCGGTCATAGGGGCAGAGTGCCGTGCGCGCCCGCACGGAGCAATGCGAATTTTCCCGACCGAAGTGATGTAACTTGACTTAACATGCCTATATCATGGCACGACATTCATAACGGAGGGTTCGATGGCCGATTTCGAAACGCAGATCAAGGAAAGCCAGGCACAGGTCGCCGCGGCGCAGGCGAAGATTTCCGCGATCACCGGGCGGATCGAAGAGGCGCGAGCCAAGCTGGATGCCGGCACCTCGGTTGATATCGAAAACGCCTCGCTAGAGGATGTTCACAAGCACACCGATCTGATGAACGCCAATATCGCTGAGTTGATCATGGGTTTGGATGATGTGACGGCGGGGTTCTCGAAAGACTTCGACGAGATGCGCTCGAAGACCGGAATGGAAAGTTTAATCGGCATGTTTTCGTCGGCCAAGTCGGAATCGATGCGGCAAGAGCGGATGCGCACGGCCTCAATCGACAGCAAGTTGCAGGATTTGATCTCGAAGTCGGATATCATCGTGCGGCTGTTGCAGGGCCAGTTGGATATGCTGAACGGCCAGAAGGCGACGGTCGAGGCCAACCTTGGCGGCACCCTGACCGAACGCGAAGCGACCGTGGCCGCGCTGGAAGCCGTGCGTGCAGAAGTGGGCGCGATGGACCCGAAGATTATTGAGCTTGAGAACAAGATCTCGGTCGAACAGGACGCCAGTGCGCGGACGAAACTGGAGACTGAGCTGGCGACGATAAACGCGCGCAATAATGCGCTGGTGCAGGACGAACAGGTGCAGCTCGCGAAATCGCAGACGCTGGAGCGTTACATCGAAAAAGGTAAAACTTGGGTCGATAGTTTGACCAATCAGGCCGCGACTCAGTTGGTTTTGATCAACAAACTGCAAACGGACACCAAGCAGCGGGTGGTTTTGTATGACGCGTTAAGCGCCAGCTTGAAGACCGCGCAGCAGCAGGATGTGGCCCACCGCATTAACGAAATCGGCGTGAAAACCGACCAAGAGGCGCAGGTGGCTATGGCCGCGATTGGCGCCGCGACCAATCAGAAAATGGCCGATATGCTGGAAGCCCACGAGGGGCACATGGTCTTTGCGCGTGATATTCTAGAGCAGAAAGCTAAGGCGGATGAACGCTTTGCGCGCCGGTTCGCCAAGATCGTCGAGAAGCACGACAAAAACGCGTATGGGGAGTAAAGTGAAGGAAAGTGAGGTGTCAGGACCTGTTAGCGCGATGCGGACTGGCGCGCTGCTGCTGATACTTGCTGTTTTATTCCCCGCCATTGCCGAGTTCATTCTGCCGACCGAGAACGCCATTCTAATTGCTATCGCGGCCGTCGCGGGATTTCTATTTTTCTTCTGCTCTTTCGTGTTCATTTGCCTCGGCACACTGCTCATGATTGCAGGGGCGGCGGTCTTCGCCGTCCGTTGGACCAAGTCGCGATACGGAGTCCGGTGATGCCTGAAACTCCGCTCACAGACGATCACCAAGAACTCTACGACACGCTCACCGCGCGGCGGTATTTTGCCAAGTTTGAGCGGATCACTCGTCATCTTGTCCGCGTCGCCGGAGAGGTCGAGGCCGAAGGCCGTCTGACCCGCACCGAAGCGCGCATTCTGGGTCGCTACCTTGCCGCGCTGACCGGCACCTTCAAGGCGCTGAACTACAAATATCTGATGACGGGGCGGGCAGAAGGCTCGCCTCGGTTGACCTTTGATCGCCACGACTCGGGCTTTCCGGTGGCGCAAGAATTGATGATGATGGCGCTGGATGCCGCACAGGTGCAAAAACACCTCGGCGGCATTGCCTCGGAAACCGAGTTGAAGGACCGCATGGTGCGCCAGATCGTGCGCGATCTGACCGTGCCGATCCAGTTGCAATTCGCGCTGTCGCAGCGGCTTTACTACGAGTCCCTCGCCACAGGCGGCATCTTCTGGCCGCGCAACGACCCCGATTGCCAGTGGATCGAAGATGTCCGCCGTGATGGCGCCGAGCGTAAGCATTTCCTGCTGCACTGGGCGGTTTATGATACCCAGGCCAATCTGCCCGTGGTCTATCTGATGGATGTGGAAGACAGCGGCAAAAAACCGCTCCCGAACGATGACCGCCGCTGGCCGATGACGCAGGCGCATCTGATGGCGCAATCCGCGCTGGGGTTGAAACTGCTGACCATCGCACAAGGGTTCGATAAGGATTTCGCGGGCTTGCATCCCAAACGCCTGCGCCGCATCACGCTTGGCCCGATGCACAGCCATGATTTCACCCTGCAATCCGGCCCGATTGCGCAGGTTCTGGCCGATGCCAACGCGGCCGATGGCGACGACTGGGCGCTGGTCTGGACGGTGGAAGACCTGCTTTCCGACCGCGAGGAAGAGGTCAAAGACGGCTGGTTCTCCAGCGCTGAACGGCAGGTTTACAAGCTCGACCCGATTGCCAGTGACAGCGGTGCCACCCGGATCGAACGCATGGTGATCCTGCCCGAGCGCCCCTACCAGGTGCTCGCCGATCTGAACCCCCCGGGTTTTCGCGATGTGCGGAAATTCGTGGTGGGCGCGGGCGACCGCATTATACCGGTGCGATAACTATTTGTAAGTATTTGATTAAACGGAGATTGGAGACAGAATGACCGGCGCGCGCGATACGATGGAACTGCGGGAAGAAACCATCCGCGCACAATATGATCCCGCGCTGGCTCTGCTGACCGGCTTTGATCACGCACCGCGTTTGTCGAAAGCTGCGGTGGTTGAGACCAAGGTGGAACGCTCCCCCGGCATCGGCACAAGACCGATGTTCCGCTCCACAACTCCCGGCATGGTGACCCGCAGTACCGCCCGTCCCGGCGGTGTGCGGTTATTGGAGCGGGTGGAAAGCTTGGGAGATGGATTGGTCTCGCCTGTGCAAGCCTCAGCCCTGCACAGCCTGCGGCGCGGTTTGGCGATTGCACTGGCGATGGCAGAAACCTTTGCGGCGCAATCCGGGTTGACCGAGTTGAAAAAGGCCAATCTTGAGAGCCGTCTGCCCGATGGCAAACGGTCGGAATTCACCGAATTGCTGGCCGCCGAAGCGCTGATGACCTTGTATGTCTTCGCAAATGCCACAGCATTTTTGCTCGCACCGTCAATGGGTTCGACCACGGTAGAGGTCGGCGCGGTGGAAGAAATCCTTACCGACAACGCGCCCTTGGCCCTGCAAGGTGCTTTGTGGGAATTGGATCAGGACGTAGCCCTACTCGCCAGTGATGAACCCCGTCTGATCGCGGTGATTGGCGCGTTTTGCGAAGCCCTGATGCAACGCGTCGCCCTGCGCGCCGAGGCAGCCCCCCGCTTGCAAGCCTTTACGGGCGGTTCGTGGCGGGTCGAGGCTGATGCGTTGTCAATCGCCGGGTTCAAGCCTGCGCGCGCCGCCAAAGGTGGCGCATTGACGATGCAATTCAAGAAGCCCTCAGAGGTAGTCGGAAACCATATCGCCAAGTATCAAAGCCTGCGCTTGGCGAAAATGCTGATGGCCTATGATTTTGAGCGTAAGCTCAATCCATTTGCAGAATTGGGTGGCTTCATCTTTACCTTCATGGGCGATGGCAAGCCCGGCACGGGTAAAACGACGCTGATCCAGATGATGGCAGGGCTTTTGAATGATTACTGCAAAGTAGCTGGCTACCCGTTCCGCTATCAGAACTTCTCGATTGATCAGATCGACTCGTATCAAGGCAAATCGGGGCAGAATGCCAAAGCCTTCATTGATAATGTGCTTGATCCTGGCGCGATTGGCTTTGGGACCATCGACGATATTGACCAAGTGGCTGGCAAACGCGGAGATCGCCAATCCTCTGCGGGGCAGTTGGAAGTTACCGCGGTTTTCATGGGCGCGTTTGCCGGGGCCAACACGGTGGTGCGCGGGAATTGCACCTTCGGGATGTTCTCCAACTATCCCGAGAACGTCGATGATGCCTTGCGGCAGCGGGCAGGTGCGCGATTTCTGGTCGACGGCCCGCAAAGCCGCGAAGATTATATCGACATCCTTTCTCTGCTATTGGGCAAAAACCACACCATTCCGGTAGGCAGCCACGATTTGTTCGCCGCTCAAGAGATCAAACGCGCTGTGGCTGCGAGTTTTGAGGGTTATTCCAAACCGCATGAAGATGGCCTGCTGAAGGTGTGGCATAAGGTGCAGGGGGAAATCGGCTCCTTAGACACGCTGGCGAAACTCGGCAGCTATCTGAAAGCAATTCAGCAAGCAGATGAACGCTTTACCGGACGCGCGATCAAGAACATCACTGATGCCGTCAAGGTGCGGGCGATGGATTTTGAGCTGCCGGACGCGTGGATGGAGAACCCCGATCTGTTCCTTTTCAAGCCCTATGACGAAAAACTGGCGATGATTAAGGGACTGACGACTCCTATTACGGTTGAAATGGTTATCCAGGAAATCAATCGCTACGCCGACAGCGAATTCCGCTATGCCGATAAGTCGGATGAAGTGGCGATTGAAGGTATGGTGCGGGATTTCAAACGGCAAGAAGAGGCCAAGCGGCGGTATCTGGAGGGGAAGGCGTAAATGAAACGCCTCATCGAAAAAGGCCTGATGTTTGGCAATCTGATTGAGATTTCGTCCCCTCAACTCGTTGAGCGTTACAACCGCGCGCTGAAACATCTGACCAGCAAGCAAACCACCCTGAAAGATTTCCATATCGACATCTCGGGCTATTCCCCGGAAATCGGCGATGAATTGGGTGATGATCTTTTCCTGAACCCGAACGGCTGCAATCGGCAATTCATTCTGCTGACCACCAGCCAAAAATCTGCGCCGCTGTTGCATATGAAATTCTCCACCTCGCGCGGGATTTTGCAGCAATTTATCGAAGCGAACGAGTCACAGCTTTTCGCCCTAACCGCGCGGGATGCGGTGGCGGGGGAGTTGCAAAATTCGGTTTACGAGATCGCAAATCCCGCAAAGCTGTTGGAAATCCGTCAAATTACCGTCGAGGCCGATACGATTGGTGGCCATGTTGCCGACGCCAGCAAACTCGCCAAGCTGATCGACCGGTTCCGGCAGGAGCATGACGGTTGGCGCGATGATGTGCTCATGGCCGAGATGATCGAACTGGCGAAAAAGACCGGCGATGTCACGCGGGTGCCAATCAATTTGCCGGCGATGACCTTTCAGCAGCCGAGTTTCTGGACCAGCCATTTCGGCGGGCTTTATGTATTTCGCGACGTGAAATTTCCCGGTGTGATCAGCACCATGCCGCGCCAAAGCCTTGGAAAAATGCCGATTTCTCCGGTGATGGACCTGACCCAGCACAACGCGATTGCTGAATGGCTGGAGCGCAACGGCCTTGTCGAACCCATTGTGCAGGCGCGCGGGATGGATGCAGCGGGGGTGCTGCGGCAGAAGATGGACTTCGTTCTGGTCGATGCGGCCGAGGCGCTGAACCTTGAAATCGGCGATGCGCGGCGCACGGAGTTGCGCAAGATTGCCTACCGCTTGGGCGATGCTTTGCCCGAGGAATTTCTGGGTCTGGCGCAGCTCTTGCGCTGGGTGGAAGGCGCGGGCGACTGGCCCCGCATCACCTCGGAGCATCGGGCGTATTTCTATACGTTACGGGCATCGGCCGGACCGGAGCGTGATTTGGTGAACATGCTGCTGTCAGAACTCGCGCCAATGGACGTGCGACAGATGTTCATCGTGCATAAGGAGTTGTTCTACGCGCAATATGCCACTTGGACGGACCGCAAGCGCCAATACGTCGCGGATTTTCTGGAGCGGGAGTATAAAGTCGACGCACAGGGCGCGCGCGAGGCCTTGTTTGGCCCAGAGCCGTCGATGGACAATCGGCACCGTCCCGAGCCGAAGCCCGCAAGGGATTTGGCGTCGGTGGTTGGGCCTTGGGGGTCTGTAACGAGGGGGCGAACATGATCGGCATCATACGAGCGGCAGTTCTAGGATTCATCTTGTTATCCGTGGTTTACGTCTTGGTCTCGATCTATTCGCGTTCGGAACGCCGTGAGAAACTGGAAAAGAAATTCGACGCCGGGGGTATCGAGGGCAACCGAGATGCCTATATCGAAGCTGGGATGCAGGCGTATAAAAAGAGCCTACGGCATAGGTTGTTGTGGTTGGTTTACATCATCCCTGCGGTCGTGGTCAGCGCGACCGTGTATTTCGTTAACTATCAGTAAGGAGCGACCAGAATGTGGACCTATGTGAAGTGGAGCTTCCGGATTCTGCTGCTGCTCATGGTCGGCGGCTTTTTGCATTATACCTTGCCGCAACACGATATTGTCAGGATTACAGGAACTTACAACCGACTGACTACTGTAGGATCGGAAAACTCCTGGGCATATTCATCACCTGATGTCGGCACGGGTGAAAGCACAGTGACGCGTGATATCCGCTTTATTGAGGCCGCTTTTCCAGATGGTGATGTGATCGTATACCGCAATGAGGATACCGGCTGGATCTGGCCGCCCTATTTCAAATACGACAGTTCCAACCTTCAAGCCGAGGCGGGCAACCTGAAATCGGCAGAGACCTCGCCAAAATGGGTGTCTGTCACGCATTACGGCTGGCGTTTGGCGTGGCTATCGATCTACCCGAATGCGGTTGCGGTGAAAGCTGTGGCCGGGCCGGATGCGCGGATTATTCCCTATGTGAACATCATCGTTCTGCTTGCGCTGGCCTTCGGCGTGTTCATGCTGCGCCGGATGTGGCTGCAATTCTGGGAGCGGATGGTGGAGCCCGCTGTGGCCGAAGTCGGCGAGACCTGGGATGGTGTTGAAGCCCAAGCTGGGGCCGCGAAAGCGCGGGCAGGCGGTTTTTTTGGCCGTATTGCGGCTTGGTTTGGCACTTGGCGCAAAAAGCCCTGACATAAGGGTTAATGCGAGGGTTTTGGGCGGAAAGGCTCGTATGTATTGCGTGCCTTTCCGGGCTTTTTGTGAGCGCAGTAGTCTTCTGGCAAGGCAATGAACGCCCCGCACTGTTTAGCTTAGCCGCGCAAAGCGCCGCCCGTCGCCTTGCTGACCTTTTCGATGATCTTGGCGGACACCGCCTCGATATCCGCCTCGGTCAGTGTCTTGTCGATGGGTTGCAAGCGCACGGTCAAAGCGACGGACTTTTTGCCCGGACCCATTTGCGCCTCGGCCTTCTCTCCGGTGAACTGATCGAACACCCGCACGGTCTCGATCAGCGTCTTGTCGGCCCCGATGGCTGCGTTCACTGCCGTCAAAGCCTCAACGCCCATATCGACGACGAAGGCGAAATCGCGGTCTACCGCTTGCAGATCAGACAACGCCAGCGCAGGTTTGATCGGGGTTTTCACCTTCGGCATCGGTACATTGGCCAGCAGGATGGTGAAGGCGACGGCGGGGCCTTTGACGCCCATTTCGGCCAGCACTTTCGGATGCACTTCGCCAAAGCTTGCCATGATATTTGGCCCCAGACCGATCACACCAGCGCGGCCCGGATGCCACCAGCTTGCCACCTTACGGGAGATCTGCACACGGGCGGGCGCGCCGATAGCAGACAGCACCGCCTCGGTATCGGCCTTGGCGTCGAATACATCAACCGGACGACGGCTGCCGTGGGGGTCACGCGGACCGGATTGGCCGATCAGCAGGCCCGTGGCTTGCAGGTGCTGCTCACCGGGTTCGCCGCCTTGGAAGGCTGGGCCGACCTCGAACAACGCCATGTCGGCAAAGCCGCGCGCCTGGTTGCGGGCGGCGGCGCGCAGCAGACCCGGCAGAAGATCGGGCCGCAGATGCGACATTTCCGACGAGATCGGGTTATCGACGCGCACCGCATCCGCGCCACCACCGAACAGCGCAGCAGAGGCTTGGTCGATGAAGCTATAGGTGACACATTCATTATAACCCAAGGCCGCGATGCTGCGACGTGCAGTACGCTCGCGGACCTGCAGCGCCGTCAGGATCGGGCGCGGCACGCCGGGCACGGCGCGGGGCAGCGGCTTGCCTTGCAGTTTGGACAACGAGGCGATGCGGGCGACTTCCTCGATCAGATCAGCCTCACCCAACACATCGGGGCGCCAAGATGGCGGAGTGGCCATATCACCGTTCAGGGCGAAGCCCAGCGATTCCAATGTCTTGCGCTGCTCTGCCTCAGGAATTTCCATGCCGACAAGGCTGATCACCCGCGCGGGCTTCAGTTTATAGGCGCGAGGTATGTCGATGGCGGCACCATCTTGGGCGATGTCAGATGCCTCGCCGCCGCAGAGGTCAAGGATCATCTGGGTGGCGAGATCCAGCCCTGGCAGGGTGAAGGCCGGATCGACGCCGCGTTCAAATCGATAACGGGCGTCAGAGTTGATTTTCAGCGCGCGGCCCGTGGCGGCGATGGTGATCGGATCCCACCAGGCGGATTCAAGGAAAACATCAGTGGTTTCCGGGGTGCAGCCCGAGACTTCGCCACCCATGATTCCGGCAAGGCTTTCCACGCCCTGATCGTCAGAAATCGCCATTTGGCCCGGGCGCAAGGTATAGGTTTTGCCGTCAAGCGCTGCGAATTGCTCTCCCCCCTCAGCGGCATGGATGCGCAGCTTCCCGTGGACTTTCGCGGCATCGAACACATGCAGCGGGCGGTTCAGCCCGAAGGTGAAGTAGTTGGTGATATCCACCAAAGCCGAGATCGGGCGCAGGCCGATGGCTTTCAGGCGGTTGGCCAGCCACTCTGGCGACACGCCGTTTTTCACGCCGCGAATCGTGCGGCCCGCGAAATGCGGGCAACCTTTGGCCTTGAGATCGGCGGCGATTTCCACCTGCACAGGCGACGCGAAGCCGGCTGTGATCACCGGGATCGTTAGTGGTTTTAATGTGCCCAGCCCGCGCGCTGCGAGATCACGGGCAATGCCACGCACACCCAAAGCATCGGGGCGGTTCGGGGTGACTTTGACATGGATCATCGGATCGGCCAGACCGGGGCGGTTTACCGCCAGCCAATCAACAAACTTCTGCCCGATCTCACCCGAGGGCAATTCAATGATGCCGTTATGCTCGTCCGACAGTTCAAGCTCGCGCTCGGACGCCATCATGCCATGCGATTCCACGCCACGAATTTTGCCGATACCTAGGGTCACGTCGATGCCCGGCACATAATCACCAGGTTTGCACAAAACCACGGTGATACCCGCGCGGGCATTGGGCGCGCCGCAGACGATCTGCTTTTCGCCCTCATCCGTCATCACCCGGCAGACTTGCAGCTTGTCGGCATCAGGATGCTTTTCGGCGTGAACGACTTTCGCAAGGGTAAAGGGCGCGAGTTTCGCCAGCGGGTTCACCACCTCCTCAACCTCCAGTCCCAGATCGGTGAGGGCGTAGAGAATATCGTCCAGCGGAACGGAGGTTTCGAGGTGATCTTTCAACCAAGACAGGGTGAATTTCATGGCACGGCCCTTCGGGAATTGTCGCTTGCGGGATTAACGCATTGAGGCGGAAAGGGGAAGCGGGCAGGGTTGGGTTTCCCCTGTGGAAACGGCTTGTCGCCAGATCAACGGCGCGATTGCCTTATTCTGTGGACAAAGATCAGCTATACCGCCCGGATGATGGACCCAATGTTTGAAATCCCCAAGGGCCGCAAACGGCTGAACGTCGGCAAGCTGTGCTTGCTGCTGGGGCTGACCGCGCTTTTGTACATGATGATCGCGCATGAGTTTTCTGCGCTGACACGGGCACTGATCGCGCCGGTGTAATAAAAATCGAAAGATTTGTTGAACGGACACTCGCACTAAAGTCGTCGCATGTTACAAAATCATGCAGAGATTCTATCAAGCCATTGGCCAGAATACCCAGCCAAATAGCATCAGAAAAACGATGAAAGTATGAACAACGGTCACAATCCAAGCAAATCGAAAGCATTGTTCTTTCTGCATAAGATCGACTTCTAAGTCTGCTCGAAGTGTATAGGAGTGATGTTTAGCCGAGAAGTTGAGGTTATCCACTGACGGATCGCAAAGAGCAGGGCAAGGAACGAAGGCATTAGCGATAGTAACGCTGCCGCGATCCAAAGTGCCGAAGATGTTCGGGGTGCTGTCGTAAACGGGCTAGCTCCAACTGTGACTAGAGCAATCGCAATGAACACCAGAATTGCTGCAAGGCTTGTAGCTTTTGTTTCGACTTTTTTCAGTGTCCCTAACAAAATTTGATGGGCGGGCTGCCGTGAAAGAGAACTGTATCCGTTCAAACGTCCCATAAGTCTTGTGTGGTCGCGCGCGCCCTGATCTTCGATTCGGTAGAACAGCAGGGCCTGTGCGATCAAGGATGTCGCTGCAAGCTTGAGGGGCGCGTTTGCCAAATAACCAAATATCTAAGCCAATAGGATCAGGACTATGATTACGCCAATCACACCGCGCAACGGCGTCCAGCCGTGCCGCGTGAAGGGCCATAGACACTGCATAGGTTACCCGCTCAGCCCACCCGCCAGATCGGGCATGTCCAAAGCCGCAAAGCCGTAGTGGCGCAGCCAGCGCAGATCGCTCTCAAAAAACGCGCGCAGGTCGGGGATGCCGTATTTCAGCATCGCAATCCGGTCGATGCCCATGCCAAAGGCAAACCCTTGCCATTCGTCTGGGTTCACGCCCGCCGCAGACAGCACTTTCGGATGCACCATGCCGCTGCCCAGAATTTCCATCCACTTGTCGCCTTGGCCGATCTTCAACTGACCGCCCTCCCACGAGCAGCGGATATCAACCTCGGCTGAAGGTTCGGTGAAGGGGAAGTGGCTGGCGCGGAAGCGCAGTTCCACCGAGGGCACCTCAAAGAAGGCGCGGCAAAATTCTTCGAGCACCCATTTCAGATTGGCCATGCTGATATTACGGTCAATCGCAAGTCCCTCAACCTGATGGAACATCGGCGTGTGGGTTTGGTCCAAATCCATGCGGTAGACGCGGCCGGGGGCGATCACTCGGATCGGGGCACCCTGGGCGGCCATGGCACGGATTTGCACTGGGGAGGTATGGGTGCGCAGCACATGCGGCGGTCGGTTATCGCCCTCGGCGCGGTTCATGAAGAATGTGTCATGCTCTTGTCGCGCCGGGTGTTCCGGCGGGATGTTCAGCGCGTCGAAGTTATACCAATCGCTTTCCACCTGCGGGCCTTCAGCAACAGCAAAGCCCATATCGGCGAAGATTGCGGTGAGTTCTTCCATCACTTGCGACACTGGATGGATCGTCCCCACCCGGCGCGGTCGTCCAGGCATCGTCACGTCCAACCATTCCGAGCGCAGCCGTTCATTCAGCGCCGCATCGCCCAGTGCCGCCTTCTTGGCGCGCAAAGCGGCGTCAATCTCATCCTTCAGCACGTTCAGCATGGCGCCAGCGGCCTTGCGCTGATCAGCCTCCATCTTGCCCAGACCGGACATCAGCGCCGAAATCTCACCCTTCTTGCCAAGGGCCGCCACGCGCAGATCTTCCAAGCCCGCCTCGTCCGCCACATTGGCAACGGCGGTCAGGTATTTGGCTTTCAGCGTGTCTAGCCCGTCCATAGCAATCTCCGGTATTCCTGCGGCTTCGTGCTAGCGGGAAGGGGGGTAGGATGCAAGTAGGCGGTGGCCCGCGCGCAGCGGCAACGGGCAAGTCTCAGGTAATAGGCGTACCATCGCAACCGGATGGCATGTGTTCCGTTACCGCAGGCCAAAGTTCACCGCGATGGCTATCAAACGCGAATCACATCATTCGGTAATGTTGCACAATTACCGCGATTTGCAACTCTTGATTGCGTTTAAAAATCGGATGCGACAATAGGTTGCCGCAATTTCTTGGCGATAAACAATAACGCCAAAATTGAGCACCGCAAGGTCTGAAATTTGACTTAAAGATCAGGGTGGGCGATAGTAATCGGGGGATTTCGATTGGAGGGTTATGTGATGAATTTAAGACAGAACATGAGGTGTTTGATCGCAGGATCAGCGCTGGCGTTGTTGAGTGCGGGCGGAATTCAAGCGGCGACTGTTGATTTCGATGGCACGCAAAGTGCGAGCCCGCTTGTCACAGATGGCTTTAGCTTTGACGTGGCAAGAATTGTGACCGGCAACTGCGCCGCACTTGAGTGTCTTGCGTTGAACCCAGCGAAGGGCCAGAGTGCAGCGGATTTCGTTGTAATGACGCTAGACGCTATCACGCCAACGGCGTTCAACTTGAGCTCGGTTTGGCTCTACTTGACGGGCACCAAATCGAATCTTGTCGTAACCGGCTATGACGCGATGGGTGCGATCCTAAACAGCGCGACCTACTCCTCCCCTGCTTTTCCTCACAACACGGGTGGGACTCTGAATTTCGCCGGGCTGTTTGATAACGTGTTTTCGATTAGCTTTACCAACACGGGTAGAGGCAACGTACGGGTGGACGACATCAATGCATCGGCGGTTGCCGCTGCTGTACCGCTGCCTGCGGCAGGCGGATTGCTGATCGCGGCGATGGCTGGTCTTGGCCTGTTTGCGCGTCGGCGCAACAAGCTGGCCTAAGCGCTTTCATCGGTCTACGAGAATAACAAATGCCCCGAAGCTGTCATGGCTTCGGGGCATTTTCTTATGTAAAGGGCGCTTGGTGTCGTGGTCAACGACCAAACAAAAAGCCCCGCTGCCTTGCGGCGCGGGGCTTTTCGAACATAATGCTTAGGCTTACGCCAAAGCTGCCTTGGCTTGTGCCGCGATGGCGTTGAACGCATCGGGCTCGTGCACAGCGAGATCGGCCAGAACTTTGCGGTCCACCTCGATGCCAGCTTTCGCCAAACCGTTGATGAAGCGCGAGTAGGTGAACTCGATATCGAACAGACGCACAGCGGCGTTGATCCGCTGGATCCACAAAGCGCGGAAGTTGCGCTTGCGGGTCTTACGGTCGCGCGTGGCATACTGTTGAGCCTTGTCAACAGCCTGCGTTGCGGTGCGGAAGTTCGTGGAACGGGCGGCGTAATAGCCAGCCGCTTTCTTGATCACCTTGCGGTGGCGGGCGTGCGTAACTACGCCGGATTTAACGCGGGACATCGGGTGCTCTCCTTACCGGTCGTAGGGCATGTATTTCTTGACGATTTTCGCGTCGGACGGGTTCAGCAACATGGTGCCGGACGCGTCACGAATGAATTTCGTCGTGCGTTTGATCATGCCGTGGCGTTTGCCGGCAACGCCAGCTTTCACCCGACCGGAGGCCGTGAAGCTGAAACGCTTCTTCGCCGCCGACTTGGTCTTCATCTTGGGCATTTCCATCTCCGTGGTTTCAGGCGAGACTCGGCATGCCACGTAGGCCGGTCTCGCGGGGTATTCGAGTGGGTGCTATAGGCGGGCGCGGGGTTGGGTGCAAGGGGCAATCTCGGTAGATTACTTGATCAGATCCGCGATGACCTGCACGAAAATATGCGGGATCTGCTCAAACCGATAGCCACCCGCTTTCTGCGTCAAGGCATAGGTCAGCAGCACACCGCCGATCAAAATCATTATGGCCCCAGCGCGCGGCGGGCGGCTTTCAGAAAAAGCCGCCAGCAGCGAGGGAATAGCCAGAGCGCAGATGATAATGCCGATGACGAGTATCTGATCGTTGCTCATCCCGATACACCTTTGACAAACGCGCCAACCGTGGCTGCGTCAAAGATTACTCCGGCTCACTGAAAGAAATCAACCTTTCGTCGCAGGGCGCCACGCGCAGGATGTTGGTGGTGCCCTTGACGTTGAACGGCACACCTGCGGTGACGACGATCATATCCTCGCTTGACGCAAA
>JBKJTI010000057.1:0-27075 GCA_046590425.1 Cypionkella sp.
CGATGATCACGCGGCGCTGGCGGCCGGTCCGTGGTCTGCGCCCATCACCATCGCGGCCGCCCGCCAGCCCATTCTGCTGGTGCCTTTTCTGGCCCGCGCGGCCAAGGTCTGCGCCAAGCCGCTGTCACTGACTTGGCCCGGCGGTTCGTTGATGGTCCCGGCGGTGGGTGATGTGGACGCCACCGCCATGGCGGCGCTGTCGCGCGTTGAGGTGACAACGTTGACCCTTTCGCCTGCTTCCGATGGACCACAGTGTGAAGCTGCTCGTCGCGCAACTGCGCCACTCTCAGCCGCTACGCTTGAGAAACTGAACACCCTCGCCCTGCGCACGACGGTTCCCGCTTCCGACGCATCGCGGCGCGGCGCAGGGGCCGCAACCAGTGACAACGACTGATCAGCAAGGACCTATTATGACCATGACCCGCCTCAGCCCCGGCCCACGCATGAGTGAGGCGGTCACCCTCGGGGATATTGTCTTTCTGGCGGGCCAAGTCCCCGATGATCTGACCGCCGATATCACGGTACAGACCCAGCAAGTCCTCGCCAATATCGACGCGGTGCTTGCGCAACTTGGTGGCACGAAGGCCGACATTGCCTCGGTTCAGGTCTGGCTGGCCGACATGGCCGATTTTGTCGGCATGAACGCAGTGTGGGATGCATGGGTTGACCGCAACAACCCGCCCGCCCGTGCGACCGGCGGCGTGGCCCTTGCCCGCAAAGGAATGCGGGTCGAGATGATCGTGGTCGCACGGTCAGCCCGAACGAATTGACAGGACTGGGCATACGCTGGCAGCCAGTGCTTCTCGCGTCAGTATGGTCTGCGCGGGGTGAACAGACTCCTGCCAAACGAAGCGGAGAGCTGAAAATGAATTCATCATCACGATGTCCTGTCGGGTGACTTTTCGCAGCCATATCGGCAATATCCATCCGATTGGCCTCACCGGACAGTCCCAAGACGATGGAGCCAGATCTGATTTGAGGCGATAACCTTGAGAGGGAAGTCTATTGCCGCGGCCCCAAAGGTTTCATGCCAACCGTGCGTGAAGTTTTGCGCTCGCTTGGCTATGATATGGAACGGTAAAGGCTGGAAACCTTTACCGCGCCAGCACATGAGCAAATCGTTATCCACAACGCCCCAGCCTATCTTTGCGGGCAGGCAAGTGGCGGCGTTGATGTCGCAGCACAAACCACTGATTGTCTGGTGCGCTTCGACACACTGCTGACCAAGGCGGGATCCTCACGCGAGGGTATACTGCAGGCCATCATATGGCTGGCGAATTTGGCGGATTACAATGCAACGAATGTGGTTTGGGATGCGTGGATTCCACGAGGCTGCGCCCCTGCTAGAGCCTGTGGGGAAGCTCGATTGGCAGGCGATGACCAGCGGATGGAGATCATTGTCGTGGCGGCAGTGAATTGAAGTATGCTCAGCGTGATGCGCTAAATGCGACTTCTATCGCCGCCTAGCTGCATGGCGTATAACAATTGGCAACCGGGAGATCGACAATTGGCGGCACTGCGTCTCGAGCGACAGCTTTGTTCGATCATGCTCGCCTCGCTTCCTTGTCACGGCCTGAGCATTCGTGACAAAAAATCGTTTGCGATGGACGCTGGATTCACAAGATGAATCCCTTCACACCTTTTGCGCAACAAAGCCACGCCCCCACCAAAAGTGCCTAGCCAATTCTGTGGCAAACTTTTGGACTGCAGGAGTCCTTCTATAAAAAAAATATCCGCAGGTCTGCTGTAGGATCGCCGATGACTGCAGGATCCGGTGACTTGCCAGATTCGATTAGGCGTTTGCCAAGCATGTAGGCGCGGGCATCGTTCAATGCGTCGACGGCGATGAGCGTGTCGCCCTTATAGTACCAGAAGCTGATCGATTTGCCTTCGCCGCGCGTCACGATCCGGTCAGAACCGGTATTGAGCCCAGCGATCTGCAGTTTCACGTCGTATTGGTCTGACCAGAACCAAGGTTTGGGGTGATATGGCGTCATCGCGCCCAGCATGTTTTGCGCCACCGCTTCGGCCTGATCAATCGCATTGCCGACGCTTTCCAATCGGACTTGCCCATCTTGGCCTGGAAATGAGGCACAATCGCCTGCCGCCCAAATACTTTGGTCTGACGTCCGCCCCGTCGCGTCTGTACGGATGCCATTCTCGATGTAGAGTCCGCTCTCTTTGGCAAGTAAAGTAATCGGAGTGATGCCGATGCCGACAATGACAAGATCGACATCGAGGTACCGACCGTCCGAAAGCGCGGCGCCAGTGACATGCCCCTCTCCAATGAGCCTGTCGAGCCCCGTATTCTCAAGAATCCTGACGGCGTGATCGGTATGCAATCTTCGAAAATAATCGGACGTCTCCTGTGCCGCCACGCGGTTCAGAATACGCGGCGCCATCTCGATCAGCGTGACCAACAGGCCCAGCTTGGCACCCACTGCTGCGGCTTCAAGCCCGATATAACCGCCACCTACGATCAGGAGCCTGCGACCTTTGCGAAACTCTGGCGCAATGGCATCAACATCGGCCAAGGTCCGAAGTGTGAACACCCCCGGCAGATCACCACCCATGGCTGCATGTAGACGCCGTGGTTGCGAGCCAATTGCCAGAGCAAGCTGATCATAGCCAAGCGTTTCGTCATTGAAATGAATTCTTTTCCTGTGTCGGTCGATTCTGGTAACCTCGGCACCAAGGCGCAGCGAGATGTTCTGTTCGGTCCAGAACGACGTGGAACGCAGATACAGCCGCTCGGCCTCGATCTCACCAAGAAGGTAGGCTTTCGACAGGGGCGGGCGTTGATACGGGGGCACGGGTTCGTTCCCGATCAATGTAAGGTCACCACCATAACCAAGCGTACGCAACCGCGCCGCCAGCGATGCTCCGGCTTGGCCAGCGCCAACAATCACGATACCGGTCAATGCATTTCTCCTGAGTGTGGTGTATCGGCGAAGGTTTAGCAACCTTTGGCAAACACGCGTGTGCCATGGCCGATCACGGTCAAATCTGTTTTTCAGGCATTTGCAGGATCAGGCCACTCAAGGCCGCGGTCACCTTGATCTGGCAGGTCAGACGCGAGCGTACGGGATCTGTTTCACAGGCAAAATCCAGCATGTCTTTTTCCATAGCGTCTTTGGGAGGAAGCCTCTCAACCCAAGCAGGATCGACATAGGCATGGCATGTCGAACATGCGCAGGCACCGCCGCAATCGGCTGAGATTCCAGCTACGCCGTTGTCGCGCGCCCCTTCCATGACGGTCTTGCCGACGGGCACGTCGAGCAGATGTTCTTTGCCGCTGAACTCAATGTAGGTGATCGTCACCATGATTTTCCCTTTTGACGGTTTTGGGCAACGTGCCGCATCGGATTTCTCAGAGTTTTTCCAAGGTTGCCTTGAAGCCATCGAATTCGTCGTCGGTCATCTCGACCAGATGACGAGCCTCGGGAAACGCCCCGTTTCGAACGTCGGCGATATACTCGCGATAGGCCGCGATGCGTTCGGATTGCATCCTGTCGCGTTCGGCAGCAAAGTCGCGATACGCCTTTGCATGGCGTGGAAAATGGCCGCGGTTTTCGCCCAGCAGATCTGCCGAAAAAAGATACTGCGCATCGCAACCAGCACCCGAACCAAGCGAGATGGTCAGCAGGCTTGTGCGACGGGTGATATCGGCGGCAAGATTTGCAGGGATCACCTCCATCTCGACGGCAAATGCACCCGCATTCTCGAAATCGCGGACGTCATGCCAAAGCTTCAGCGCCTGTTCTTTGGTTTTACCGACCGCGCGAAACCCGCCAGTCCACGTGGCCTTGGGGGGAACAAGGCCAACATGGGCGATGACAGGCACCCCCTCGCGCGCCAAGACTTCGATCACTTGCGGGCTCATTGCGCAATAGACGGACTGTGCACCACAGTGCATTGCCTGCATCGCCGCGCGAAGCGCCTCTGTTGCGCAAGCGTGACTTCCCCATTGCAGGCCAAACTGAAAGTGGGTGTTGGAAACGGCTTTCGGAAACTGGCGGGTTTCGAGGCAAAACCCTGTCCCGATCATATCCATTCCGGCTGTCGCGGCGGCCAGCGCCTCGTCTTCGGAGGTGATCTGCACGAAAGAGATCTGGCGAACCCCTTTCAACGCGCGCAGGTCGCGAACAGTAAGCCCCGCCATCATCAGGACCCCATGATCCGTTTGCGACGCTCTTTCATCCGCTCGTTCGCCTCGATTGTGCCATCGTGGAATGATCCGAAAACCAGGTCCCACGGAACTTCCAGACCGCCGTAGTTGCATTCGAAGTAGCGGTGATGCATCTGGTGGTGAAATGTCCCCAGCTTCAGACGGCTGCGGTCTTTGACAACCAGCCCTTCAAACCCGGTATGGGTCGTGGCCGCCGTCAGCAGGTAGTATTGCAGATGATACAGGATGTGGACTGGGTTGGCGGGCACGATGAAGTGGATCAGCACCGAACCGTAGTAGATGATGTGCTCGACCGGATGCATTGAATTGCCAGACCAAGGGCCGACGTTGATATTTCTGTGGTGCAGCGAATGCACGCGCTTGTAGAGCGGCGGCCAATGCAGGGCGCGATGTATCCAGTAGAAATAGAAGCTCTCCCAGACCGGCACGAGCATGAACAGCAACACAAACCAAACCGGGCTTTCATTCCATGTCAGCACCGGCGCCCAACCATTCGACATCGCCCAGAACAATATCACCTCGTAGCATGTCCAGACAGTTACACCGCTTGCCAGCGACCAGAAGATGTTGTCACGGATCTGTCCGCCCAGCGTGAACTGCTTGCCGTTCACCATCAGCGGGCGGGGGTCATACTTTAGGCGCTTGCCTTGGACATTCCAGCGATAGAAATAGATGTGCAATCCGCCGGCCACCACTGTCAGCAAAATAATGTTGCGCAGCCAAATCTGCGCGATCCAACCGACTTCAAGGTGTCTTGTCACTTCAAGCGAGGGCTGTGTCCAGGCGAAGGTTGCAAAAGCGATGCCGATTATGATCAGCCGTTCCGTGATGAAAAACCAACTGTCCCAAATCCAGCGCAAGATCGCCAGGGGTCGCAAGGGCCATTGGAACAATGGCGAGACCGCCAAGGGCACCTTTGGCGTATAGTTCCAACCCGGCAACGAGGGTTGATGGTCTTCGGACTCTGACATGGTGATCTCCCCTATCGGTTGGTGTCTTAAGTTGACATGGGCAGAAAGCTTCGAAAAGAAGTATTAATAGATCAGATACATCTTAAAATCAGAGGAAGCACCATGGACCTTTCGCTTCGCGCCATGCGCTATGTGCGTGCAGCCATGCGCCTGGGCAGCATCACTGCGGCTGCGCAAGACCTGAACGTTGCAGCATCGGCCGTTGCAGTTGCTCTGGACCAAGCGGAAGCGGCCTTTGGTTTGACCCTGGTCACGCGCGCACGGTCAAAGGGTATTGCCCCCACAACCGTCGGGCGCGATGTGCTGCAACGCATTGAAGACCTTCTTGAACGCTATGAGGCAATGCTCGCCAAAGGCGCAGACTTGCGATCAGGACTGAGCGGATTGTTGAGGATTGGCTACTATGCCCCCATCGCCCCGGCCTTTCTGCCACTGGTGCTGGAACCGTTGATTTCTG
This sequence comes from Cypionkella sp., assembly GCA_046590425.1. GTDB lineage: Bacteria > Pseudomonadota > Alphaproteobacteria > Rhodobacterales > Rhodobacteraceae > Cypionkella. Next base: position 5,618 of record JBKJTI010000057.1, read on the forward strand.
CCAACCCAAACCTGAGTGTGGCACTTGACGAGTGTAACAACCCCCAGACCCAAGTCGGTTTGCTTCAGGGTGACTATGACGTCATTCTGTTCGTCGCCGATGCCCCGGTGCCGCAAATAGAGGTAACGCGTCTGATTCACGCACCTAACTTTTGTCTTTGCGCGGCAAAGCATCCGTTTGCGAAACGTACGAGCGTGACCTTACAAGAGGTGGCCGCCGAACCTCTTGTCATATTGAACCGTCCCGTCGTGACAACCTATTACCGCGATCTTCTAGAGCGGGAAGGCCAGACGTTGAACGTGGTTGCGACTGCAACTTCCACTGAGATGGTTCGGTCTTTGGTCGGTGTGGGTCTGGGTTGCGCGATCTTGAATATGCGGCCCAATATTCACCGCAGCTACGCAGGAGATGACTTGGCCTGCTTGCCGATTTCTGGCGCGGCTTCTGGTTTGACGCTTTGCATGGGAAGGATTCCGGGCCCAGCCCGTCGGATCGTTCAGGCTTTTTCTGATGCCTGTGCAAGCCACTTTTCAAGTGACGCCAGCCGTAGTCTGGTGGTTGCGGAGTGACTTTGTCACAGTGCAAACGCCGCACTGGTCCACACACTCATGCGGCCTTCATTGCCAATAGCCGCGACCAAAAATCCATTTCCACTTGGCCCGAGGCTCCTGGTAACCGCGCGGCCTTGACCAACAAATCGCAACTGGGCAGTAAATAGGAAAGATCGACCAACCGTCCGGTAGAAATCCGCTCCAGTGCTAGTGACGCAGGCACCCAAGCAACTGCGGCACCAACGACGGCCATTTCTATCGCCGCAAGCGTGAGTGCTGTTTCGGCCATCGGCACCGGCACAGCCGGCATCGCGATCGCGGGCAGAATATGCCGATCCATCACCTGACCGAAAAACACGTCATTTGGGTAGGCGACATAGGGAAGGTTGGCCAGATCGGCATTGGAGGCAAAACGTGAACTCAAATCACGGGCAAACACCGGAATAAGACGGTCCGATCCTATGATTGCCGTTTCCAGGTAGTCATCACGAACCTCGACCCGTCCATCAGGCAGCACATAGAAGATCGCGATATCCGCCTGACGCGACAGAAGCAGGCCAAAACATTCATCAAGATTGGCAGAGCGCAGGCGAACGTAAGTTTCCTCGCCGCGCAATTGGATGCCTTGGATGATCGAGGGCGCAAGTGAAGTTGTTAGTGAATGCTGGCTGGCGATCGCGATCCTATTGGTGGTGATCTGCTCACCACGACGCAGGTCGACCACCAGTTGGCGCAAAGACGCAGCAATCTGAACGATCTTTTCGCGTTGCGCCATGGTTGTAGGTTTAAGAATCACGGGTTTGTGGCTTCTGTCGAACAGTTCGACGCCAATGTGCTCTTCTATTTGCTTCACACGGCGCGAGAAGGCTGACTGGGTCAACCTGCGTTTTTCGGCTGCGCCACTGAACGAACCGGTCTGTTCTATCGCCAGGATGTCCTCAAGCCACTCAAGATGCATGGATCCCCCTAAGTTGCAACTTTTGCATTATATATCAATTATTTCGAATTTGCAATTTCATTTGTGGCGATCAATGCTCTCCTTACGCAAGTTATGACAAGGACACCCTATGCATCTCGCTCGTTTCCCCCGTGTATTTTTGGCGCATCTTCCCACCCCTCTGGAGAAGATGGATCGGCTTTCAAAAGAACTGGGAGGACCGGAAATCTGGATCAAGCGTGATGACTGCACTGGCTTGTCAACGGGTGGCAACAAGACGCGCAAATTGGAATTCCTGATGGCGGAAGCTCTGGCTATGGGCGCTGACACTGTGATGACGCAAGGCGCCACCCAATCCAACCACGCCCGCCAGACCGCAGCATTCGCGGCAAAGCTGGGGCTGGGGTGCCACATCCTGCTGGAAGATCGCACCGGATCGAACGATGCCAACTATAACGACAATGGCAACGTTCTGCTTGATCACCTGCATGGCGCAACCACATCCAAACGCGCTGGCGGCATGGATATGCAGGCCGAGATGGAAGCTGTTGCAGAGAAGTTACGCGCCGAGGGCCGCAAAGTTTACCTTATTCCGGGCGGCGGATCGAATGCCACAGGCGCATTGGGTTACGTAAATTGCGCGTTCGAGCTGGTGTCGCAGGCCAATGACCGCGGCATGGTGATTGATCACCTTGTCACCGCAACGGGCAGTGCTGGAACCCAGGCAGGGTTGATCACCGGTCTGAAGGCGATCAATGCCGGTATCCCGTTGACCGGAATTGGCGTGCGCGCACCGAAAGAAAAGCAGGAAGAGAGCGTCTACAATCTTGCTATGAAAACCGCAGAAAAACTAGGTTGCCCGAACGTTGTGTCGCGCGGGGATGTGGTCGCAGATAGCAGCTATGTCGGCGCAGGTTATGGCATTCCGCGAGAGGATACGCTGGAGGCAATCCGAATGTTTGCGGAGTTGGAAGGGATTTTGCTTGATCCGGTGTACTCCGGCAAGGGCGCGGCTGGCTTGATCGATTACTGCCGCAAGGGCAATTTCAAGAAAGGCGAGCGCGTCGTCTTTTTGCATACCGGCGGCTCGGCGGCGCTTTTCGGCTACAACGCCGTGTTTGCGGATGGCAACCAAGCCTTGGTCGTCAAGTAATCCCATGGCCCTGGCGCGTTTCACCGGTAGCTTTACCCAGCAGCCCCCGATCCCGGAGGACGGCATTACGGCAGCCAATGCGGTGATGCGCTCGGGGCGGTTGCATCGCTACAACATGGAAGCGGGTCGCGAAAGCGAGGCTATGGCGCTGGAGCGGGAATATGCGGCCTGGCAGCAAGCCCGATATTGCATCGCCGTTGCTTCGGGCGGGCAAGCGATGCAGATCGCGCTGCGGGCGGCGGGCGTGCAGCCTGGGGATGCCGTCTTGACCAATGGCTTCACTCTGGCGCCAGTGCCGGGGGCAATTGCGGCCGTTGGTGGCAAGCCAATCCTTGTCGAGATCACTGCCGATCTGGTGATCGACCTTGAGGATCTGGCAATAAAAGCCCGGCAGAGTGGCGCCCGATATCTGCTTTTGTCGCATATGCGTGGGCATCTGTGCGACATGGACCGGCTTTGCGAATTGGTCGCCGCTCTGGGGATAGTGTTGATTGAAGATTGCGCTCACACTATGGGCGCAACTTGGAACGGGCGGCGGTCCGGTTCCTTTGGCCTCGCGGGTTGTTTCAGCACGCAGACATACAAGCACCTCAATTCAGGGGAGGGCGGATTGCTGACCTCTGACGACGCCGGTTTCATGGCGCGCGGGACGATCCTGTCGGGGTCTTACATGCTTTATGAACGCCACGGCGCGGGGCCGGATCCTGTGACCTATGATGACATTCGGCTGGACACACCAAACATGTCGGCGCGGATGGATAACTTGCGGGCGGCCTTGTTGCGCCCACAGTTGCGCACAATCGACGCCAGTATTGCGGCCTGGAATGCGCGCTATGATGATTTGGCCCGCCGCCTTGCAACCTTCCCGGCGATCCATTTGCCACAGCGACCACCCGCAGAAACCTACGTCGGTTCATCAATTCAGTTTTTAATCCCCGGCATCTCAGCCAAAGCTGCCGCCAATTTTGTGGCACGACTGGCCGATGCTGGGGTAGAGTTGAAATGGTTCGGTGCCGCAAAACCTGTGGCATTCACCTCTGATCATCACAGCTGGCGGTATGTTGCGGCGCAAGATCTTCCCAACACCGATGCCATCATGTCGGGCCTGTTTGATATGCGGCTGCCATTGACGTTCAGCCTGGAGGATTGCGCCTTGTTGGCCGAGCATATCCTGCAAGCTGTCGAAGTTCAGTTGCCGAAAGGAAGCGTGTAATGCGCCGTGTCGGTATCTTGGGCGGAATGGGGCCTGAAGCCACAATTCTGCTGATGCAAAAGGTGCTGGCGGGGGTGGGGGCCACCGATGATGCGGACCACATCCCGCTGATTGTGGACCAAAATCCCCAAGTGCCCTCGCGCATCCAGCATCTGCTTGAAGGAACGGGCCAAGACCCGGGACCGGTCCTGGCCGATATGGCGCGCAGGTTGGTTGCAGGTGGGGCGCAGGCACTGGCCATGCCCTGCAACACCGCCCATCATTATGCTGGTGCGATCCGGGCCGCCGTATCGGTACCTTTGCTGGATATGGTCGAGCTTTCGGTTGCACATGCGGCAACCTTGGTCGGGCAGAATAGGGCCGTTGGAATTCTGGCTTCGCCGGCGGTCAAGAAGATCGGTCTGTTTGAACCCGCCCTTCGCCGGCACGGCTTGACGGGTCACTATGCAGACGATGAGGCCGCCATGTTGGCCGCCATTCGCCAAATCAAGGCCAACGGCCCACACCCTGCCGCGCGGGCAACGCTTCGGGCCGCATCCGAATGTCTGATGCAGCAAGGCGCCTCGGTGCACCTTATTGCCTGCACAGAGTTTTCACTGATTGCAAATTCGGTATCAGAGGCTGCAACCGCTTTTGATACCCTAGACCGGCTTGTGCAAGCGATCGTTGAATTTGCCAGATAGCCTGTCGTGACCGGACGCCAAGGGGGGCGACGCACTTCCCCGAACATAAGAGCTGAACGCCAGATGAACCCAACAAACGGAGAGAAACCAATGACCAGTATGATCAGAAAATGGATGATGGGCGCGGCCGTGATGGCCCTGTCCGCAACGGCGACACACGCTGAAACCATGGTAATCGCAACCTTTGGCGACCCCACCCCGATGAATGCCGCCCGTGCCAGCAAAGCGTTTGAAAAGGCAACCGGTTGGACCATCGAATGGCGCACCTTTGCTTCGGGTACCGATGTCATCGCGGCAATGGCGTCTGGCGATGTCAAAGTGGCCGAGCTTGGATCTTCGCCATTGGCCATCGCGGCAAGTCAGGGCGTTGAATTGCAGATGTTCATGCTTTCCTACGCGATTGGTGAATCCGAAAGTCTCATCGCTCATAATGGTTCCGGCATTGCCACAGTGGAAGACCTGAAAGGCAAGCGGGTTGCCGTGCCGGTTGGCTCGACCGCCCATTTCTCGTTGATGGGTGCGATTGCGCATGCGGGCCTGACCGAGGCAGACGTTACCATCATTTCGATGCCGCCAGATCAGATCGCCGCCGCCTGGGAGCAAGGCACCGTTGACGCCGCCTTTATCTGGCCGCCCGTGCAAACCCAGTTGCTTGAGACTGGCACACGGATCGTCGGTGCTGATAAAACGGCTGAGTGGGGCTACCCAACTTTTAACGCCTGGGTTGCCAACACCCAGTTTGCTGCCGAACATCAAAGTGAATTGGTGGCCTTCGCCAAGGCCATGGATGCCGCCAATCAGGTCTATCTGAACGACAAAGCGGGCTGGACTGCCGACAATGAAAACGTGAAGGAAATCGCCAACCTGACCGGTGCCACGGCCCAGCAGATTCCGGAAATCCTGACCGGCTACACCTTCGTTCCGCTGGCTGATCAAATGAGTGACACATGGCTGGGCAATGCTGCGAACATCATGAAATCCACCGCTGAATTCCTGAAATCAGCTGGCCGCATTGATAGTGTCGCAGAGGATTATGCGCCGTTTGTGAATACGGCCATCGCGACCGAAGCTTTGAAATAAGCCGACTCCTTCCTGCCCGGCCCAGTGTCGGGCAGGACTTTTGAATTGCTTTTGGAGAGAGCTATGGGGCTGACTATTGACGATGTATCGGTGATCTATCCCGCCGCGGATGGGCGCCCGCCAGTTGCGGCTCTGAGCAAGATCGACTTGTCGATTGACGATGCCGAATTCGTTGTCGCACTTGGCGCATCCGGCTGCGGAAAATCTACGCTACTGAACTTGATCGCTGGGTTCCTGTCGCCCTCGTCGGGAACGCTGACATTGGATGGAAATCGCGTGGCTGGCCCCGGTGCCGACAGAGCCGTGGTTTTTCAAAAACATGCACTCTTGCCGTGGCTTAACGTGCTGGACAACGTGGCGTTTGGCTTGCAGTTGCAAGGGATTAGCAAAGAAAAGCGCTACCAGTTGGCGAACAAGTTTGTTGGGCTTCTGGGGCTGGAAGGCTTTCAAAAATCGCCGGTCTATAAACTGTCAGGTGGGATGCAGCAGCGTGTGGGTATCGCACGCGCGCTTACCTGCGATCCCAAAATTCTGCTGATGGATGAACCACTTGGGGCCTTGGACGCGCTTACACGCGAAAAGGCGCAAGAACTGATCCTCAATATCTGGAATGACACCCACAAATCCATCTTCCTCATCACCCATAGCGTCGAAGAGGCGTTGTTCATGGGGACAAAGCTGGTGGTGATGTCGCCGCGACCTGGACGCATCACTCATGTTTTCGACTTGCCGTTCTCGCGACAGTTTCTAGCGGGTGCGCCAGCGCGTCAGGTGAAAGCCTCGCCAGAGTTCATTCAACTGCGTGAGGACGTGCTGAAAATCATTTTTGCTGACGAGGAGGCTGCGGCATGAGCGACAAGCCAACCCCAAATCGCAAAGGCGACGGACTGTTTGCGCGACTTTCACGTGGGCGCGCCACCAAGCCCGGCGAGATCTACGGTGTGCCTGGCCAGGGCGGCACGATCTGGCTTTCGGTAGGATCGATTGCCGCGTTTTTCTTCGTGTGGTGGTTGGTCACCACGATGGGCTGGGTGAAGCCGCTGTTTGTGCCCTCGCCCATGGCCATTGTGACAAAGTTCATCTCGATCTGGAACGATGGATTTACGGGCACGCCCTTTCTTGAACATCTGGCAATTTCTACTGTGCGCGTGTTTGGCGCTTTTTTGCTGGCGTGCCTGATCGGTTTGCCGCTGGGGCTTGCGATGGGGATGAGCCCGATCATGCGCGGCATCTTTGATCCGCCGATTGAATTTTACCGCCCGATCCCGCCGTTGGCCTATCTGCCGCTGATGATCATCTGGTTCGGTATCGGCGAAACTTCAAAGATCTTGCTGATCTTCCTGTCGGTCTTTGCGCCGGTGGTTCTGGGCGCACGTTCTGGGGTCAAATCTGCGGCAATTGAGCAAATCCATGCCGCGTATTCGTTCGGTGCAAGCCGCTGGCAGGTCATGCGGCATGTGATCATGCCATCAGCCTTGCCCGAGATTTTGACCGCTATGCGCATTGGCATTGGCTTTGGCTGGACCACGCTAGTCGCGGCGGAAATGGTCGCTGCGACCAAGGGGCTTGGCTACATGGTGCTGTCTGCCAGCCAGTTTCTTCAAACCCCCGTCGTCATCATGGGCATCTTTGTCATCGCCATAATCGCCTTCGCCTTCGATCTTTTGATGCGCTTTGTCGAGCGCCGCCTTGTGCCCTGGAAGGGCCGGATGTAACTGGAAAGCTAACCACATGATATACCTAAAGAAAGCCGTCCGCAGCGCCGAGGCGGATCAGCAAGACGTGCGCGCGATCGTGACAAAGATGCTGGCTGAAATCGAATCGGGCGGCGAGGCTGTGGCACAGAAATATGCCCGTGAACTGGACAAATGGGACGGGGCCATCCTCGTCTCGCCGGAACAGCGCAAGGCGGCGGCGGCGCTGGTTCCCGAACAGTTGAAGGCGGATATCCTGTTTGCCCACAACAATGTCCGCCGCTTTGCCGAGGCTCAGCGCGCCACGGTGACGGATTGCACAATCGAGATCTTGCCGGGTCTGATGGCCGGGCAAAAGCAGATCCCGGTGTCTGCTGCCGGGTGTTATGTGCCCGGCGGTCGCTATAGCCATGTCGCCAGCGCGATAATGACGATCACCACCGCCAAAGTGGCGGGGGTTCCCCATATCGCTGCCTGCTCTCCTCCGCGCCCCGGTATCGGAATTCCGCCAGCTATTCTCTATGCAATGGATCTTTGTGGCGCCGACGTCATCTTGTCGATGGGCGGCGTTCAGGGCGTTGCCGCTATGGCAAACGGCCTGTTCGGACTGCAAAAAGCCGACATCCTTGTCGGGCCAGGCAACCAGTTTGTCGCGGAAGCCAAGCGCATGCTGTTTGGCCGGGTGGGCATTGACATGTTCGCCGGGCCAACCGACAGCATGGTGATTGCCGATGGCACTGCTGACGTCGATATGGTTGCTTCCGATTTGGTGGGTCAAGCCGAGCATGGCTATAACTCGCCGGTTTGGTTGGTGACCTCTGATCGCACCTTGGCCGAGGCGGTGATGGCCCTTGTGCCGCAGTTGATCGACACCCTGCCGAACCTGAACCGACTGAGTGCGCAGGCGGCCTGGGCAGATTGTGCCGAAGTCATCCTGTGCGATACCGCCGAAGAAATGGCTGCGGTCGCGGACACGTTCGCCCCGGAGCATCTGCATGTTCAGGCTGAAAACCTTGAGTGGTGGTTGCAGCGGTTGCAGTCCTATGGATCGCTGTTTCTGGGCGAAGAAACCACTGTTGCGTTCGGTGACAAGACCTCTGGTCCGAACCATGTGCTGCCAACTTCGGGGGCCGCGCGCTACACAGGCGGACTTTCGGTGCACAAGTTCATGAAAACCGTAACGTGGCAGCGTGCCACGCGCGATGCGGCGCGGCCTCTTGCCGAGGCGACTGCGCGAATCTCGCGGCTTGAAGGAATGGAAGGCCACGCGCGCTCGGCAGACGTGCGTCTTGCAAAGTTCTTTCCCAATGAAGTCTTTGATCTGAGCGCGGCAAGTGTCAAACTCTGAACACGGCGAGGCGTCCCTCCATCGCCGGATGCCACCTTTCAACGAGCTGCCACGCGCTTTGCTGGCTTGGGTCAATAATCATCGTGGTGGCATCGCACTGGCCACGACGATTGCCCTGGCGTCCAGTTTTCTCGCTGAACATTATGGCGCACCGGCAATGTTGTTCGCTTTGCTGATCGGCATGGCCTTCAACTTCATGAGCGACGGTCCCCGTGCGGCAGCCGGGATCGCCTTTTCATCGCGGACCTTGCTGCGCTGCGGCGTTGCCCTTCTGGGGCTGCGCCTGACATTTGCAGATGTCTCACAGCTTGGTATAACGCCGATCATCGGTGTGGTTGGAATGCTGGTGGTCACTCTGGTTGGCGGGGTGGTCTTTGCACGCCTGTTCGGTCGCAGCACGGCATTTGGCTTGTTGACGGGTGGGTCAGTGGCGATCTGCGGAGCGTCTGCTGCAATGGCAATTGCGGCAGTGCTACCGAAGCGATTTCTCAAGGAAGAAGAAGTGCTTCTGACTGTTGTCGGAGTGACTGCGATGTCCACCATTGCCATGATCATCTACCCGATGCTGTTCCGCTATCTTGGCCTGGCCGATGTCGAAAGTGGTTACATGATCGGCGCGACCATTCATGATGTCGCGCAAGTTGTTGGTGCTGGCTATTCGGTCAGCGATACGGCAGGCGATATTGCAACCTTTACCAAGCTCTTGCGGGTCGCCCTTCTTCCCGTGGTCTTGCTATCGGTCGCGGTGATATTTCGCAAAGAGGCCGGTGGCGGCGCAGGCTTGCCGTGGTTCGTGGTGGCCTTCGTCATCTTGATGGTGGTGCGCAACGTGGTGCCCCTGCCAGAGGCGTTTCTGAACTTCGTGAACGACGTGTCGCGGTTCTTGCTCGTCGTGGCGATTTCGGCACTCGGGGTCAAGACGTCCCTTGAAAAACTGTTCGCGCCGGGCGTGAAAGGACTATTGCTTATCGCGATTGATACTCTGTTCCTGTTGGGGCAAGCCATCATCTTTGCCCATGTCTTTCTATTGTAGAAAAGCCGGCAAGACCGCGAACAGCTGGCCACCCCGAACCGAAACCTGCCAAAAACAATGAGGCGTTGTGAATGTCGGACCTTTTCTTCAAGCGTGCTGGATCTGGATCGCCTTTGGTATTGGTCCATGGCTACTTTGGTGGCAGCGCGATCTGGGTAAATCAAATTGCGCATTTCAGTCCGTTTCGCGATGTGATCTGTCCCGATCTGGCCGGGTTCGGTTCCAGCGCATCCTTGTTGGCGCCTGCGACAATTGCAGGCCACGCAAAGCACGTTCTTGCCCTCCTGGATCACCTTGGAGTAACGAAGTTTGAACTTCTTGGTCACTCCATGGGTGGAATGGTCGTGCAGGAAATGGTCAAACTGGCACCGGATCGGATTGATAGATTGGTGCTTTATGGCACGGGTCCACAGGGCGTGATGCCGGGTCGTTTTGAGACCATTGCAGACTCCCATGCCAAATTGTTTCGGGACGGAGTTGCTGAAACATCCAGCCGCATCGCTGCTACATGGTTCATGCAAGGCAGCCACGCCAAAGGTTTTCCCTTGTGCCAAGCTTTAGGGCAGCAAGCCAGCATCCAAGCTGCATTGGCAAGCCTGCAAGCATGGGAAAGCTGGGATGGCCGCCACAATCTCCAGGAAATCCGCTGCCCGACGCTGGTTCTCTGGGGCAGTCACGACAGATCTTACGATTGGCTACAACCCGAAGCGCTTTGGCGAGGAATACCAGGCGCCGATCTTGCCGTGGTTCCAAATTCAGCTCACAATGTTCATCTGGAAAAGCCAACTTTGTTTAATGCGCTACTGGCCGATTTCCTCTGCATAGATCCCGCTCATCCAGAAAAGCGCGGCATCTGACGCAAGGCATAAAGCCTCCGGTTCTTCCACCCGTGGCATCGTCATGACTGCAAACCGCCGCAGCGTAGACAAATTCCCTTTGGTGCCAGCATGCCCGAAACAACCCATGCGCCAGACTCGGTATGGCTAACATGATCGACCGTCACGTCGTAAGCGGTGTAAGACCGCATGTCTTTTTTCACCGGCCGGCCAATGACGGATTATCCCATATCTTGATCATTGGACGGTAGGTGCCGTCCTTTTGCGATGGAGAAAGTCATGCCCGAAGCACAAGCATCGATTTAAGTTGGTATAGACGTGTCCAAAGACAGGCTCGCGGTTGCGATCGCCACTGATGAGCGGCGTGACGAGGTCCTGAGTCTGGGCACGTTCGAGAACACCCCCGTGAGCGTAGACAAGCTTCTGAAGAAGCTTTCGGGGCGGGGAAATGTTTCTGTCCGCTATGAGGCCGGGCCGACAGGATATGGCCTCTACAGGCAGGTGCGGGCCTTTGGCTACGACTGCTGCGTGGTGGCACCGTCGCTGATCCCCGTGCGCGCTGGCGAGCGGGTCAAGACGGACCGGCTTGATGCCATGCGTCTGGCGCGCCTGCTGCGCGCAGGCGAGCTAACGCCTGTCTGGGTCCCTGACGAGACGCACGAAGCAATGCGCGATCTGGTCCGGGCGCGGGAAAGTGCCGCAGAAGATCAGCGTCACAAGCGACAACTCATCTCTGCGTTCGTGCTCCGCCATGGACGAACCTATCAGCGGACCAAGCCGTGGACGATGCGGTATCGCCGATGGCTGCAAAGTCTAGCCTTCGACCACCCCGCCCATCAGATCGCCCTTCAGGAGATGCTGCAGGCCGAACGAAACGCAACAGAGCGCCTGGAACGCCTAACCGGGCACATCGAGGCCCTGGTGTCGGAATGGGATCTGGCACCGGCGGTGAATGCGCTCCAGGCGCTGAGAGGTGTCGCTCTGATCAGTGCCGTCACCTTCATGGCCGAGATTGGCGATGTGCGACGGTTCGAGACACCGGTCAAGCTGATGGCATATCTGGGGTTAGTGCCGAGCGAATATTCGACGGGCCAGACGACGAGGCGCGGCGGCATCACCCGAGCAGGCAATGCCCGGGTGCGCCACAAGCTGATCGAGGGCGCTTGGACCTATCGCCTGCAGGCACGACCAGGCGAGCGAAAGCTCTACATCCTCAAGGAGCAGCCGGCGGAGATTCAGGACATTGCTTGAAAAGCCCAGTCGCGCCTTACAGCTCGATATCGAAAGCTGATTCAACGCGGAAAGAAATCGACCGTCGTGACAACGGCCATCGCGCGGGAAATGGCGGCGTTCATGTGGGATATTGCCCGCCGCACCATGCCCGCGCGCTGAACGTGGTCCCACATGCGCCCAACGGCGGGCGCGAGGTCAACGGCAGGGGAATAGCCCTGCGCGCCAAGCCGCGCCGAAGACTCAGCCTGTTCGGTGGTCAGATCGCCAACGGAACTCGAGGCAAACTGTTCGGCCCCGAAGCGATAGTCCGGGTGGAAACCGGCCTGGGTTCGAATGAAACCAGGAAGATCAGGCTGACCTTAGACGGGCGTGAGGTCCTTATCGACGTAGAGATCATAGAGGGAATCGGCCAGCTGGCTTTGTCCGAGTCCTTGTTGCAAGACTTTCCAAGCAATCCGGCACGGCTAAGGCTTGAATTGATGGCTCCGCTAGACAAAAGTGGGGAGCTGCGTCTCTCGGGCATTGCGTTCGAGGCTTGGTTTTGGCCAGGATTTATTGCCGCTGAGGGGCTATCGCTTCGAAGCGTTTCGCCGCCCTCCAATTTTATTGCGGATCAATCAACACATATTGACGCTTCGGTAGATGGTCTTCAGCTTGATCCGAGAGGCGGATATGCCCATGCCAATGCAGCGTTTGGAATTGATGGCGAGTCAGTAGCATTCCGCTTTGGGTGGCCAGACATTACGCTACAGCGACATCGCGTGGATGGATCGGTCAGTTCAGTTCAGACGGGCTCCCGCATCAGTGTAGGGGTGGAGGATAGATTTGGTCACGTGTCGATCCGCTGTCCTGATCGAGGAGCCTCGCTGCGGGTCGGTGATCGCAAAGAGGTAGCGCCCTTCGCTCTTGGGATGACGAGAAATATTTCGATTTCTGAGCTTGTCGAGCAAAATAGCAAAGCCCTCGTGGTGCTAAAAAGATCGAACGGTGCGGAAGTTGTGCTGTTCGAAATTGTGAATGCATTGGAACCGACGCGTTTTGAGATCCGTGCCAGCGGCGATGGATTAAGGATAGTAATTGCGTTAGGAACTGGAATCGACGCGATCGGGATCGAGGCCGAGGACGAACTCGGCCAACGAATTTTCCACGAAATTGCGCTGGGGCGGCGGCCCACTAGCAGTGCGGCTCCCGACTGGCTGCAAGCACTGCCGTTCAGACCCGATTCTCGTGAGGTGGTTCTGACCATTAGCCAGCGTTTCGCGAGCAACGGCTTAATTGTCGGCCGGGTGTTTGTGCGCCCTGACAGTGCCCGGCTGGATGAAAGCTGGTGCCCATTGCGAAATGCGCGCGGCGATTCTTTTGCATTGCCGCTAACTTTGGCGCACAGCTTGGAACAAGCTCCGAATGACAACGTGAAAATACGATTCGAGACACTGAGCCGATGGGTTTCAGATTGCTACGCAGCAGAGTGCTGGCGGGATCAGGGGCTAGAGCGCAGCCTGATGTCGCGGTGGCGGACCCTTGGTCGGGTGATTGCCGATCTGCCGATGGGTGCCGGGCTGTTGATCCAAGCCTCCCTATTGTCTGCGCCCGACGAAACCTCGTCCAGTTGGGTGCCGATCGTTCATCCAGTCGAGATCGATCCAGGCCTATATTCGACAGTTCCGTCAGCATTCCAGATGCTTGGAGATCAGTCAGATGATGGTTTACGGGCAGGATCGCGGCTGGGCGCGCTTTCACAGGAAAGGCTACGCGACGGAATGCTACACGTTCAAGCTCTGATGGCTTTTGAGAACAGCAAACAAGCTGAGGCATCGGGTGAGGCGTTAAGAGGTTTCAACTCCGCTAGATTTTTTTCTCTGTTTACCCCTCTTGATACCGATCTTGCTGCGGGCTGGTTTTGGCATGGTTCACCGCTGCTTGGCCCCGCGCACCTGCGCGCGGCCTTCTTGAGCATGATTGACAAGTTTGAAGCTGCTCGGGTTTTCATCGGTGCCGAAAATGACATTGGCGGTAACAGTCGTCGCAATGATGCGCTCGTCAGCCTGTCAAACGTAGTCTGGGCGCAAACCTCGTCAGCTCAGCGGCCACAAATACCCAAGCGGCGGACCGAGGATGAACACCCAACTTCGTCGGATGTCCGCGTGGTGACGACTCTGTCGGAATTTGCCCGTGCCAGTAGGAATGGGACAGCCGGGAAGTTCGTCGAAGACCTTGCTCGTCAATTGGGCGGGCGGCAAAGCGATGTTTTGTCTTCTCTAGGCTTCTTGCTCCGGCTTGCCCCCGAGCTTTTCATCTATTTCCTCCTCGTATGGCAACTGGCCAAGGTGCGTGCATGACCTATGAACTTGATCCCCTGACATTCAAAGACAAGCTTCGCGCCACCCTTGCTCGATACACATCCACTGCGGCAGGGGTATCCGCAGCACGTGCGCCGAATCTTTCGCGCTCCGTAGCGAGAACAATCGGTGAAGCCGATCTCGTGAAGGGCCCCTTCGTGGAAAGCCTGCCGGATTTTGAAAAAGCGGCATCACTTAAACAGCTAGTCGAAGACGGAAAACTTAATCCCCGATGGTCGGCCCTCTTGGAAACTAAAGACGGTCGCGCGCTCTATGAACGCGCCCTGCATCTGCATCAAGCCGCGACCATTGGGCTTGAGGAAAACTATCTAGTGGCCACCGGCACGGGTTCAGGGAAAACGGAATCGTTCCTGTTCCCCCTTGTCGATAGCCTCTTGTGCGATCCAGATCTGAGCCGTCCAGGCGTGCGCGCCATTCTAGTTTATCCACTGAACGCGTTGGTCAATGATCAGATGCACCGTATTGCACGGCTGTTATTTGCCGATTTAAAGGCACCAGGCATCACGCTAGGCCGCTACACCGGTCAAGTTCGATCCAACGAAAGTAGGAGTGAAGTAGAAAGCGGGCTGATACGGACTCCCACCTTTCAGGCGAACTTCCCCGATGCCTCGAAAATTCCTGTGGACTGGCTGCTTTCGCGAGAAGAAATGCTGGTAAAACCGCCGCATATTCTGATCACCAACTATGCGATGCTGGAACACATCCTGCTGTTGCCTCGCAACCGTAAGCTGCTGGAAAATGCGGATCTGAAATGGATCGTACTTGACGAAATTCACACTTACACCGGCGCGCAGGCGATCGAGGTCGCGTTTCTACTGCGCAAGCTAAAAACCCGTATGAAGGTTTCACCCGGTCTGCTGCGTTGCGTGGGCACCTCGGCAAGCCTTGATCCTGCGCGGCGGGATGAACTTGCACGCTTTGCGGAAAATCTATTTGGTGAGCCGTTTCCCAGCGGCGATGGCGCAGTCATCACCTCCGAGCGCAGGCAGCACGCGCTGTTGTCGCAAGGTGACGCGGTGAAGTCTATCACCCCTGAAGACTGGGTTAAGATAGGCGCGATCATTGAAGACCTTCGCAGTCGCGATACATTTACTGCCGAAAATGCCGACTACCAAATCGAGTATTGGAATGCTGAGATGGAGGCGGGGGGTCTTCCCGAGCTCGTACTGACCGGTGATAATTTCGGCGATGCCTTGACCCAACTCCTATCCAAAATTGAAGAGGTTCGGCGCGCGGCAAAATCGCTGGCGGGGCGCTCTCTGCCCTTCGCTGGTTTAGCTGGGCAAGTCTTCGGTGAAAGAGACCCTGATCTATCTCGGCAGGCGCTAACCGCGCTTATTGCTGCTGGCGTTTTGGCAAAACCGACCTCTCCAGGGGCGTTTCCATTGATACCTGCACGCTATCACCTCGCTGCGTCTGGGGTGGAAGGTATTGCCCTGAACCTTTCTACCGACACGCCTGAGCACTGGACGGGTGAACCTTTGGTTAGCCGCACTGGTTCGCACGTTAGAGACGTTCCAATGTATCCCTTGCTCGTCTGTCGCAATTGTGGCGAGCCCTATGTGGAAGGCTGGGACGACGGCCACATGCTTCATCCGAGAGTCGATCTTGCCCTAAAGGGTCACCGCAGAGTCTTGCGTCTCGTAAGCGCCGGAGAAAGCGCCTTCGAGGATGATGCTGAAGAAATATCAGAAGCGCCTGCAGAGACTGGCGAGCTGTTTTGGTTCGATCCGCAAACCGGTGAATTGATCGACGGTCCCGGCGACGGCCTTCTCGGGCTTGAGGAAGCGCTAATGGTCGAAGATCCCGATGAGCGTCGCAGTTATGTGAAGCGGTGCTTGTCCTGTGGGCACAAGGGCGGACGCTATGCGGAACCGGTGACTGGCATCAATCCAGGCGACGACGCGATGGCGGCGGTGGCAGCTCAAACCTTGATAGAAGCCCTGCCTGCACCAGCTAACCGCAGCTCCGATGCTCCAATGAAGGGTCGCAACCTGCTTGTCTTTGCAGACAACCGGCATGGTTGACCAATGCCATGGCCGAGGTGCGCTACGAACCCATGTTCGAGGCCGCCTGACACTCGCTCGGGTTGATTCAGTGAGGCTGATTGGGTTCTGTATGTGGAGATGTCCCCCTAGGGCTGCTCCGGTGATGTATAGAACTGACTTCCATAAATCACATAAGTGCCTCATAGTGAGTTATAGAAAGGAGCTCTATAACTCATGCGCTGGAACTGGACACACCCCGACTGGTCGAATTTCGGCTATGACAGCACCGCAGTCGAACCTTTCGAGCGGCGGTTTCTGCTGTCATCGGGCGAGATACTAGGAGCCGTCCGCCATGTCACCGGCGAAGAACGAGACAGGCTGCGCATTGAGCTTCTGAGCGAAGAAGCGATGCGCACAAGTGCGATTGAGGGCGAGGTCCTGGACCGCTCGAGTGTCCAGTCGTCCCTGCGGCGGCAATTCGGCCTCGCCGTTGACGGTGCGCCAATGAGGCCCCGGGAGCAGGGCATCGCCGAAATGATGGTCGACGTCTATTCGAACTATGCAGCACCTCTCACCCACCACACCCTCTGCCGCTGGCACGGGATGCTCCTGTCCCATGATCGCGGTCTCGAGACGATTGGTGCCTACCGTCGGCATGATGACGCGATGCAGATCGTGTCCGGTCGCCTCGACCGACCGACGGTGCATTTCGAAGCCCCACCCTCGGCGCAGGTACAAGGCGAGATGGACGTCTTAGTCGACTGGTTTAACCGCACGGCGCCAGACGGGCCCACGCCCTTACCAGCACTGACGAGGGCAGCGCTTGGGCATCTATGGTTCGAGAGCATCCATCCCTTCGAAGATGGCAATGGTCGCCTCGGGCGCGCGCTGGCCGAAAAATCTCTCGCGCAGAACATTGGCCAACCGAGTCTGATCGCGCTGGCTTACACGATCGAACGTGACCGAAAAGGTTACTACGACCAGCTTGAGACCCATCAGAAGACTCTGAACGTCACCGCATGGCTCCTGTGGTTCGCCGAGACCGTCCTCAAGGCACAGCAGGTCACGCTCGAGCGCGTTGCCTTCTTCATCGCCAAAGCAAAGTTCTACGACCAGTTCCGCGCCAGGCTGAACGAACGACAAGCAAAGGTTGTCGAGCGCCTGTTCCGCGAAGGACCCGAGGGCTTCAAAGGCGGGCTGAGCGCAGAAAACTACATTGCGATCACCGGCACGTCGCGCGCCTCTACAACACGGGATCTGCAGGATCTTGTGGAGATGGGCGCGCTGGGACGGACCGGAGAGCGGCGGCATACGAGGTATTGGCTTGAACTTTAACCTCGGCTGAAGAGGGGATAAGCCCAACTGGCCTTTGCATGATCAAGGTTATCTAATGTTCTCGAGAATCAAGGCCAGGGAAGCGGCCTCATTGCACAACACTTTTGCGCAAATGATCGCCACTGGCATGGCTGAGATGCCCGACTGCGTGGTACCTGCGGCAAGTGCCTTACACGAAAGCCTGCCATGAAAGGACGTCAACTCTATCGCATGAACCAAGCCATCGTTAGTCTAGGCCCCGGAACGTTTGCGCGCTTCCTCGACAAGCCCTTTGTTCGCTAGGACGATATGTTGGGTACGCGGGTCCTCCCGCTCTGCATCGCGCTGTAGTCCCAGCCTTTTCAGCACATAGAACAGCATACTGCACCGCACCGAGAGGACGGCCTTACCTTCCTTCATGCCGTAATCTTTTGCGACAACCTTCTGCTGACTTTCGGTCAGCGACGGGTGCGGCATGATCTCAACCGGCACAAACTCGTGCCAGAATCCGTCCTGCAAGCCATCAGCACCTGTCGGTCCCGGCGCCCTCATCTCAAGTATTCGGGGCAGGAGGAAATCTTTGAACTTATCCTCAATGTGACAATAGGCCCGGGCATGCCACCGGAAACCGTCGAAGCCGAACGCATGCGGCGAGATGCGGCGCCAGACTGGATCGGGACGCTGCCTGTTCATGGACTGGTAAAGAACCTCTATCGACAGCTTTTCCCGCACAGCTTTCAGAATCGCGCGCAGGACTGCCGCCTCGACTGACCGATGGGGTGTCAAGGCTACGTCAAGGTCCGGCTCGAACCCGATCCAGGATTCCCCGGACTTCGTCCATCCCTCTGCCAGCCCGCGCAAGCGGGACAGATAAACATCCGGGTCCGGCTGCAGGTAGCGCGGCACAAAGTCTGCCGCCGCGACATACCGCTTGGCACTCTTGTCATATTCCACGTTTCCCGGTGCACGTTCTTGGTAGAGCGTCAGGTCCTTCGATGCCTGCGGCACTGAAACCCCGAACATCCGCATGATATCGGCGCGGTTCACGCCGCCCTCCCAGAGCAGGCGAAACTCAATGAACTCCAGCCTCTGTTCAACGCCCCATCTCATGCCGGGGATTTCGTAGGTCATGCAGCCTCACAGATGGGGATAGTAAATATATTGACAGTGAAACGCGATATATATAGTTTCTTACCCCATGAGCATAGATTCGTCAACAGGCACGAGGAACGCAGCATGAGCCGCGAACACGTCAATCACACGGACCTGGCCCGCTTCGCGGATGAGCGCGTGAACCTAAAGCGGGAGGACGCGACTGACCTGCGGGCGCAGGCCAACCGGTTGCGCGACCGGCTAGAAGCCTACCTTGCCGATCATCCGGACTTTGCCCTGCGCAAAATGCTGCTGTCGGGGAGCCTCGCCAAAGGCACCGCCCTGAAGTCGATCAGCGATATCGACGTCGGCTGCTATGTCTCATCTGACTCGGCCCCGGAAAAGATCACGGACCTGGTCGACTGGCTGGCAAAAAAGCTTGAAACCGCCTTCCCCAACTTCAAGCCCGAGCAGATCAAGCGCAAGACCTACTCGGTGAGTGTCAACTTCGTCACCACCGGCAATGAGGTCGATATCGTCCCCATCCTTTACGCCGGTGATCCTCAGTGGCGCGGCGATCTTGTCTCGCAGGATACCGGCGAGCGGCTAATGACGAGCGTGCCGATGCACCTCGATTTCATCCGCAAGCGCAAGGCGGCAAACGACAAGCACTACGCGCAGATCGTCCGTTTTTTGAAGTTCTGGAGTCAGCGGCTCAAGCAGCAGGATGAGAATTTCCGGTTCAAGTCCTTCATGATCGAGCTGATCGTTGCTTATCTTGCCGATCGCGGCCTCGTTCTCAGCGATTACCCGTCGGCACTTGCTCAAGTCTTCGCGTTCATCGCCAACGACGACTTCGAAACGGTAATCGCGTTCGCCGACTACTATGACCCCAAGTCCTGCACTGCCCCGGGTGTCCCCGTGCGCATCTGGGACCCGGTTAACAACAAGAACAACGTCAGCGCCCTCTACACAGTGCAGAACAAGGACCGGATCGTCGAGGCCGCCCTGGATGCGGGCGACGCCATCGATTCCGCGCTGCGCGCCATCACCAAGGGGGAGACGGTGCGCTACTGGCAGAAGATTTTTGGGCCTACTTTCAATGTGTGAGGGATCATGAGCTCCTTTTCCTACACGGATACCGACGCCTTCACGATCGCGCATGCCAAGCGCATCGGCTCGAAGGTCGCGACCGACCTCCTGCGGTTTCAGTCGCTCTATGGCGGTGTGCCGTCAAACGCCGCGATTGACGCCTTCGAAGAAGAGATCGTCGAGTATCTACGGCATGATGTCGTCGAGTCAGTGACCTATGGCTTCAAGCGGTACGATAATCAAGGCAGCTTTCCCGAGGCGTTATGTCGACCCTGACATCATTCCATTCGCCGGTGGAAATGTCAGCAAGGCGGCGTTCCATCAGCGCCTCGCCGGTGGAGACGATCTGAATGACGGCCGCATGGCCTGCCGCCAGATCGGCGTCGATCGCGGCGATGAGGGTGGGGGTTTTCATCGAAGTGAGCAGATGGCCAAAGAAACGCTGCTTGGCGGATTCAAAGGCCGAACGCGCGGCGGATTTGGCTTGGCGGTTCAGAGTGCCAGACTCGCCGGTGATGTTAGCGGCCTCCATCGCTGCGGCGAGGTTGTTGTGGATGATGGCGAAGGCCCCGGCGTATGCATCGTAGATGTTGCGTTGCTCGGGGGTGAGGGCATGCACCAGCATTTCGTATTCGACGCCGTCATAGGAGAGCGAGCGGGCGGTATAGAGGCCGAGGGATCGCAGATCGCGGGCCAGAACTTCCATTGCAGCGACGCCGCCCGCCTCAATCGCCTCGACAAACTCAGCCCGGGTCGCAAACGGAAAGTCTTCCCCACCCCAGAGCCCAAGGCGTTGCGCGTAGGCCAGATTGTGGACCGAGGTCGCCCCGGTGGCCGAGACATAGACAATACGGGCATTGGGAAGTTTGTGCTGCAAGCGCAGGCCTGCCTTGCCCTGCTGCGAGGCTTCAGTGTCGCCTCGATCCCCCTTCGATCCGGCGGCGTTCGCCATGGCATGGCTTTCGTCAAACAGGATCACCCCATCGAAATCAGCCCCGAGCCAGTCGACGATCTGGTCGACACGGGATTTCTTGGCCCCGCGCTCCTCTGAGCGCAGTGTGGCATAGGTTGTGAACAGAATGCCCTCGGTGAGCGGGATGTCCTTGCCCTGGGCGAAACGCGACAATGGCGTGACCAGCAAGCGCTCTTGGCCCAAGGCTGACCAGTCGCGCTGCGCATCCTCGAGAAGCTTGTCACTCTTTGAGATCCAGAGTGCCTTGCGGCGGCCCTGGCACCAATTGTCGAGCAAAATCCCGGCCGACTGACGGCCCTTGCCCGCACCGGTGCCGTCGCCGAGGAAGAAACCGCGACGGAAGCGCACTGCGTCAGCGGCATCGTCAGGCGCGACCGAGACCATGTCGCCAGTCTCATCGACGCACCAAGACCCGGCGAGACGCGCAGAATGCGCATCGCCCGCGTAGATCACGGTCTCGAGCTGCGCGTCGGACAGCAGGCCGTCTCGCAGGATTGCCGCTGGCAGCTTCGGGATATAGCTGGGTTTCGGCGGCGCGACCGAGGCCATGGCGGCGGATTGCACCAGCTTGGTCGGATGCGGCACGGCACCGGGGATATCGATCGCCTGCAGGCGAAAGGTCTCATAAATGGCATCCGAGAGGCGCGCGCTGGCATCGTCTTCAGTCGCATCGCGCAGCGTGTAGGCCAGATCTTCAGCTTGGATTTGTGCGGCGGTTGGCGCGGGTTGAGCCGCAGAGGTCGCGCGCGATGTGTTGATGGCTGCGTGTTTCGCGTGATGGTGGGCATCGATTTCGCGGGATCATGGGCAGTCATTTCGCGTGAAGCTGGGCACTGATTTCGCGGGATCGTGGGCAGGTCTGGTCGGCAAATTGAGGA
>JBKJTI010000210.1:0-11601 GCA_046590425.1 Cypionkella sp.
CGAAGTTTTTCAACGCGTCCCCTTTCACTATGGACCAAATCCAACGCCAGCCGCAAATCACGCACCGTCTGCGGCATCGCTTTTGAAGCTTCAAACTCGCCCGCCTTCAGCGCATTGATCGTGCGCAGCAGGTCCGAGACCGTGGATTCATAATATTGCTCTGCATCCGCCAGCAGATCGCTAGACGGCTGTTCTCCGAGGGAGAAATTTAGTGTCATGCCTGTTTTGCCCGCCTCTCATGCCGCCCCCGCACAAGTAAAATGAAAAAACGGCGCAAAGGGTTGCCCCCTTGGCCGTTCAGACACCTCATCCAGCATATCAAAATCAATAGATCAGAGCGGGCGCAGAGTCAAGTTAAACGGTTTATTATCAATTAGTTACAGATCTATATGTTCACCGTTCATTAACCTTAACGCCCGCGCCAACGGCCTGACCAATTTCAAAAATGCTCGTCACCCCGAATGTTAGGCCCCGAATTGCTCTTTTCGAAATACTCCCGCCGGAGGCTTCGACCTCACCACAACCCTGGCCATCGCAAGCACTGTCGAAACACAGCCCCCGAACCCTATCGCTGCATCCGCACCGCCAAAGCCTGAGGCTCCGCACTGACAATCCTCTGCTGCCCGATCAACCAGCCATAGGGCAGCGACAGCACAACCTCATCCCCCGCCTTGATTTCATTGGCCTCAACCTGCGGGTCCACTTCCGCATATCCCACCGAGAACACGATAGACGTGATCTTCTCCACCGCAGCCAATGGCGGCGCAGCACCATAGGGCAAATCCTGATCCAACCGTCCCGCCAGCAGCACCCGGCCCTCAAGCACCCCGCCCGCAGCCAACACCCGCGCATAGGCGACCTCGGGGCTTTCCACCTTGGTGCCAACAGGCACTTGCGGCACAAACTTCGCCACCCGGAACACCGCATCGCCCTCCAGCCAATGCCAGGCGTAGTCGGGATCCACCGTGCGAAACCCGGTCACCGAGGTGCGGTACAGCCGATCAAACACATAGACCTCAGCCGCACCGGCATTTCGCACTGTATAGCGCCCGACCACGCCTGAGTCCGCCGCCTCCCAGACCACCCCAACACTGATATCGCCGTCGCTCACCACACCCATCACCTGCTCCTGTGCCGCGGCACTCATTATCATCAGCCCGAAGATCAGGGCCAACGTTCGCATTCAATACGCCGTCCGGGGCGGTTGCCCCAGTTCCGAGCGGATCTTGTTCTCGGTATGCGGGTTGTTCTGATAGGGCGGCAGCCCCACCGCCGCCAATTCATCATTTTCCACCCCGCCGGTTTTATTGCCGCTCCAAGTCCCGTTCTGCGCCTGCTCGCAATGCACCAACTCATGCCCCAGCCCCACCGCTGGCGGCCGCGTCATATAGGGCTTCGAGCCATCACCGATCTGGGTCTTGTCCGGGTTATAGTTCAACGTGCTGCCCGACCCCGACCCCGGCGTGCCATCCGGCTTCAAATTCGCCCCCGGCCCAGTGCCGTTGACGCTGTTCCCCCCCGTCGAGGCCACGATCTTCACCGGCCCCTTGCCGGGCGCGTTCAGGCTGTCAAGCAGGTCATGCCCGGTGGGCGTGCTATCCAGCCGCTTCAAATCCAGCACCACCGCGTCGCGGTAGGCTTTGGTGCCGACGATGGTGATGTTGGGGCCGACATGGGTGACGGTGGTGCCGTCGGGCAGCACCTCCTCCCAGATATTCAGCGCGCCGGGTTCACCGGGAGCAGGTGTCGCCACGATGCCGATCAGGACTGTGGGCAGGCCGAGGATAATCGCCCCGCCCTTCATCGTCGGGTCGAACTGCCGGGCTGCGGGGAGGCTGCCGATCAGCACGGTGGGCGAGCCGAAGGCAATCGGGTCGACCGACGGGATCGGCACCAAGGCGGGAATGAGGCAGGCGCAGAGATCGGTCATCCGGGCGGCGGGAAGCCCGCCCACCAGCACGGTGATCATCGCGGGCGGCAGGATCGGGAACGGCGCCCCCAGACACATCGGGCAGGTGTGCATGTCCGTGATACGGGCTGCGGGAAATCCGACCATGGCAAAGCCTTTGAGAATACAATGAGAGGAAGGCTAGGCCGCTGCCCGCGATGTGTCAAGAAATCGCTGGGGTTGGGCGGGGTTCCGGGGCCGGTCCCAACTCGGGACCTTTTTTATGTGTTTGATATCAATGGGATGGGGTGGTCGCGTTAAGGGATTTTTAAGGTTTGGGAAGTTGAACCAGCATTCTTAAATGATTAAAAACGCAAATGTTCTGCATTAGTGTAACCATAAATGGTGTTTTCAACGATTGAAAAAATCACACCGATTGTGCTGCCGCTCTTACATGCCTTGGCGCGTTTTCCCACATCTTAATGAGCTTATCCGATACTGCAAGCTGCTGCTCGATAAAAGATGCACCTTGCCGTTCCATCGAGCCAGCAAGATAAATGAGTGTTTTAAACGTCTCTGTAGCTCCCAAGACTGCTCTTAAGAATGATGCGGGAACTCCCTTAGCTACTGCAAACTTTTGGATTACTGTTATGAAGATCATATTTTCTTCATCGTCACCGGCCCAAGACGGAACAAAGCGAACATCCCCAGAGATATCCCGCTCAGCCTGCCTTTGTCGGCCATAATTAATACGCGAATGAGCATTGACGTAACTTCTGAACATAGCAAACGCAATATACGCTATTATTGAGAGGCCCCATGTTGGCCAAGCAAGCAGCACAGCGAAAAGAAAAAGCAATACCATATCAAATTTCCTCTACAAAAAATGCAGCAGTTGTGAACGTGTCATCTGAGATATCAGATTACGATTGAAGTTTCACTTTAACTCTCGGAAATCCAATCTAACTGCGCACGATCAAACTGCAAAGAGAGCATCGGCCCTCCACTTTCTGGAGTAATTTCCAGTGAAATCTTGCCTTCAACATCAAGGTATGCGATTGCCTTTTCTTTTGCTTCATTAATATTTAAACATCGGATGGAGTTTTCACTTCCCAATTTCAGCGTTACTAAGTCATTCACTTCAATATCTCGCAATATTTGTTCGCTTGCACAAGGCTGGAGCAATACACATAAATCACGCTTCGACTTCAGATTACACCAACAATAAATTATTAAGGAGTTTTTTCATTTGCATGTTGCCGATTTGCTTTCACCCTTGCGCAACGGCGTTCCGCCTTATGCGCAATGAACCGGAAAACTCTGCCCCGCAGAGTTTTCTTTCGGTTCGGAAACAGAAGGAAGGCGTGGTTACTCCTGCACCCCGCCCGCCGCTTCTTCGCCCTGTGCGGCTTCTATCGCGCGCCATTTGGTGACGTTTTCATTATGCTGCGCCAGTGTCTCGGCAAACGCGTGCCCCCCTGACCCATCCGCGACGAAATACAGATACGGCGTCGTATCCGGGTTCAGGGCGGCTTCGATGCTCAGGCGGCCGGGATTGGCGATCGGGGTCGGCGGCAGGCCGTCGATGACATAGGTGTTCCACGGGGTTTCGCGTTTCAACTCGGATTGGCGCAGGCCACGGCCCAACACGCCCTCACCTTTCGTCACGCCATAGATCACCGTCGGGTCAGTTTGCAGCTTCATGCCCTTGGCCAGACGATTGATGAACACGCTCGCCACCTGTTTGCGCTCGGTAGGGATGCCGGTTTCTTTCTCGACAATCGAGGCCATCACCAGGGCTTCTTCCGGGGTTTTGTAGGGCAGGCCTTCGGCGCGGGTGGCCCAAAGTTCGGCCAAGGTTTGGGCTTGGCGGGCTTCCATATCGGCCACCAAAGTGGCGCGATCAAACCCCTTTTCAACCTCGTAGCTATCCGGCGACAGCGTGCCTTCGGCGGGCAGTTTGTCGATGGTGCCTTCAAGGAAATCGGCGCGTTTCAGGGCATCGACGACCTGCCACGAGGTCACGCCCTCGGCCAGAGTGATGCGCCAGCGGATGTCGGGGGCTGCCGCGGCATCAAGGTAGGCTGTGGGGGCGGCATCCTTGGCGGGGTCGAATTTGGCGACCTCGACATAGCGGTTGGTGGCGGGGTCAAGCTCGCGCAGGATCACCTCAGCCGTGGCGACCGAGATGCGGAAGTTAACTTCGCGGCCACAGGTGGATTGGCCGCCTGCGGTCAGGGCAGTCAGCACATCGCCCATCGAGCTTTGCGGTTGCAGCAGATAGCTGCCGAATTTCAAGTCTTTAGCCGCTTGCGAATAATCGGCGCCGATGCGGAAGATGCGGGCATCGGTAACGGCACCTTCGGCCTCCAGCCCCCGGCTGACTTGGGCAAGGCTCGCGCCCTTATCGACCTTGAAGCAGATGGCTTCGGTCAGCGGACCCGGCCCGGTGAAGGCTTGCCGCCCCCATGCGATCAGCCCGAAGGCGAGGATCAGCAGCACGATGAACAAAGTCAGCGCGTTGGAGGCGACCGAGCGCCACATCAGTTGGCGACCTTGCCGAGCACGAGGCTGGCGTTGGTGCCGCCGAAGCCGAAGGAGTTCGAGAGCGCGACGTTGATCTGGCGTTTGACGGCGTGGTTGGGGGCGAGGTCAAGTTTTGAGGTGACGGCGGGGGTGTCGAGGTTGATGGTGGGCGGGGCGATCTGGTCGCGGATGGCGAGGACACAGAAGATGGCTTCCACAGCACCAGCCGCACCGAGCAGGTGGCCGATGGAGGATTTGGTCGAGGACATCGTTGCTTTGGCGGCCGCATCGCCCATCATCCGCTCCACAGCACCCAGTTCGATGGTGTCGGCCATGGTCGAGGTGCCGTGGGCGTTGATGTAGTCGATGGCGGAGGGCTCCAAGTTGGCGCGTTTCAGGGCCATTTTCATGCTGCGGAAGCCGCCTTCGCCGTCTTCCGAGGGGGCGGTGATGTGGTGGGCGTCGCCGGACAGGCCATAGCCGAGGACTTCGGCGTAGATTTTGGCACCGCGCGCGACCGCGTGTTCGTATTCCTCCAGCACCACCACGCCCGCGCCTTCGCCCATCACAAAGCCGTCGCGGTCGGCGTCATAGGGGCGGCTGGCTTTGGTCGGATCGTCGCCTCGTTTGGTCGAGAGCGCTTTGCAGGCGTTGAAGCCCGCAATGCCAATCTCGGAAATCGGCGCCTCGGCACCGCCTGCGAGCATCACATCAGCGTCGCCCCATTGGATCAGGCGGGCAGCGTCGCCGATGGCGTGCGCGCCAGTCGAGCACGCCGTCACCACCGCGTGGTTCGGGCCTTTGAAACCAAATCGGATCGAGACTTGGCCCGAGATCAGGTTGATCAGCGCGCCGGGGATAAAGAAGGGCGAAACGCGGCGGGCGCCTTTTTCTTTGATCAAGACGGCGGTTTCGGCGATTGAGGTCAGCCCACCAATGCCGGAGCCGATCATCACCCCGGTGCGCTCGCGGTCCTCATCCGTGACAGGTTCCCAACCGCTGTCGCGTACGGCCTGCACGGCGGCGGTCATGCCATACAGAATGAAATCATCAACCTTGCGGCGGTCTTTCGGCTCCATCCAGTGATCGGGGTTGAAGGTGCCGTCGGTGCCATCGCCGTAAGGGATCTCGCAGGCGTATTGCGTCACCACGCCGGAAGGATCAAAGCGGGTGATCGGCCCTGCCCCGGATTGGCCTGCCAGCAGTCGGCTCCACGTTTCCTCGACGCCACAAGCCAGCGGCGTGACCATTCCCAGACCCGTAATGACAACCCGACGCATCTATATCCCTCGCAATGGTTTTCCGCGTGATACACGCCCCCGCTGTGCTGCGCAACAGAGCCGCACCCCGACGGTAATGGGGCAGCAACGCGCCGCCACTTCGCAATTTCACCACGCCAGCGGAAAATCACTTGACCGTGCAGGCGCAGCAATGATAATGAATGAACGTTCATTTTGACTGGATCACTGCCTTGCTCAAAACCGGCGCCGAACCCATTGCCGAAATCACGGCTGACAGCCCCGCAGATCAGCGTGTGGCGGTTATTTTGGCCGCAGCCCGGCAGGCCTTTGCCGAAAAGGGCTTTGACGGGGCCTCGATGCAGGACCTTGCCCGCGCGGCAGGGATGAGCGTGGGCAACTTCTATCGCTACTTTGCCTCAAAGGCCGCCATCGTACAGGCCTTGATCGCGCTTGATATTGAGGAAATGGCCAAAGACTTCCTGCCGATTTTTGCCTCGGATGACCCGATTGCAACGTTGCGGCAGCAGGTGCGCATCAAGCTGGTCGAGCATCAATGCAACCATGACGGCGCGCTCTGGGCCGAAATCACCGCGACCGCGCTGCGCAAGCCCGAAATCGGCCTTGCCTGCGGCCTGATGGAAACCACCATTGTTGACTATCTTCTGCAGGCTTTTGCCACAGCCACCGACCTGAGCCTTGAGCAATCTCGCGCGCGGTTTGCCGCCCATGCGGCCTTGATCGTGCTGTTGGTGAAGTCTTCGGCGATGATGCCGCAAAAAGACGAGACTCTGCGCAATGATCTCAACGCGATGATCCTGCGTATCATTGACCAAACTCTTGATGAAGTTGCCGCCAGCGGCGCGAAAGGCTGACCCATGAAGACCTCCCGCTTTGTTTTTGCGCTTATCGCCCTGCAAGCCGTCACGGCCACCCCAATGCTGGCCCAAAGCGCCGAAGCCGCCGAGTCTCCTGAAGCCACAGCACAAGTGCTGCCCGCGATCACGGTGTCTGCGGTGGAAACCCGGCATCTGCGCGATGTGGTGCTGGCCTCGGGTCTGGTGGCCCCACAGGAAACCATTCAAGTCGCCCCACTGATTGAGGGCCAACCGATTGAGGCTTTGCTTGCCGATGTCGGCGATAAAGTCACGGCGGGGCAAGTGCTGGCGCGGCTGTCGACCTCGACGCTTGATCTGCAAAAGGCGCAGCTTGCGGCATCTCTGGCCGCCGCCAAAGCCCAGATCGCCCAAGCGCAGGCGCAGGTGATTGCGGCGAACTCGTCTGCCGCTGAGGCGCAGCGCACCTCGGACCGCACCACGAAGCTGAAAGCCCAAGGTTCGGCCAGCCAAGCGGCGGCAGATACCGCCCTGGCCGGATCCGTCTCGGCGCAAGCGCAGGTTTCGGTGGCAACGCAATCGCTGGAAGCCGCAAAGGCGCAACAAACCTTGGTCGAGGCGCAACTGGCCAATGTCGATCTGCAACTGGCGCGCACCGAAGTTACAGCCCCCTTCGCGGGCGAGATCACCGCGCGCAATGCGCAACTGGGCGCGATTGCTTCGGCTGCAGGTCAGCCGATGTTCACCTTGATCCGCGATGGCGCATTGGAGTTGCGCGCCGATGTGGCAGAGGGCGATCTGACCCGACTGGTTGTGGGGCAAACCGCCGATCTGCGGTTGGTGGGCATGGTCAAACCGCTGACTGGCAAGATCAGCCTCGTCGAACCCAGCATTGACGCGGTGACCCGTCTGGGCCGGGTGCGGATTGCGATTGACGATGCCTCGCTGGTGCGCCCCGGCATGTATGTCGAGGCCAGTATTCTGGTGCATGAAGGCGATGCGGCGGCAGTGCCGATCACGGCGGTGAAATCTTCGGGCGGCAAAACCTCGGTAATGCAGGTTGCGGGCGGGGTGGTGGCGGAACAGCTTATCACCACTGGGATGCGCGATGGCGGCTGGATCGAAGTGCTGGACGGGCTGAAGGTGGGCGACGATGTTGTGACCAAAGCGGGCGCCTTCGTGCGCGACGGCGATCATATCAACCCGGTGGTGGCTGCGGCCACTGACACCAACTGAGGGCTGGCGCATGAACATCTCTGCATGGGCAATCCGCAATCCGCTGGCCCCGATCCTCGCATTCTTCATCCTTATGGTGCTGGGCTGGCAGTCGTTCAACGCGCTGCCGATCACCCGGTTTCCGAACATCGACGTGCCGATCATCGCGGTGAACGTCACGCAAGCGGGCACAGCCCCCGCCGAGATGGAAACCCAGGTTACCAAGATCATCGAAGATACCGTGGCGGGGATCACCGGCGTGAAAAACATCACCTCGACCGTGGTGGATGGCCAATCGACCTCGGCGGTGGAATTCCGCATGGAAGTGCCGACCGACAAGGCCTTGCAGGATGTGAAAGACGCGATCGACAGGGTCCGGGGCAAGCTGCCCGCCGCGGTCGACACGCCGAAGATCACCAAGATCGACGTTGAAGGCAATGCGATCATGACCTTCGCGGTCTCGGCCCCCGACATGACCATCGAAGAGGTGTCGTGGTTCGTCGATGACGTGGTGGTGCGGGCGTTGCAAGGTCGCCCCGGCGTCGGCCGGATTGACCGCTTTGGTGGCGCGGATCGTGAGATTCTGGTGGCGCTGGACCCGGTGAAGCTGAACAGCTTTGGCATCTCGGCGGCCTCGGTCAACGCGCAGCTGCGCGCGACCAACACCAACCTCGGCTCGGGCCGGTCCGAGATCGGCTCGGGCGAACAGGCGATCCGAACCCTGGGTGATGCGGGAACCGTGCAGGGCTTGGCGGGCACCACGATTGCGTTGCCCTCGGGGCGGCATGTGCGGCTGTCGGATCTGGGCGATGTGCAAGACAGCTATAAGGAACTGCGCAGTTTCTCGCGGCTGAATGGCGAGCAAGTGGTGACGTTCTCGGTGTTCCGCGCCAAGGGGGCGTCCGAGGTTTCCGTTGCCGAAACCGTCAACCAGACGCTGGACCAGATTCGCGCCGAGCACCCCACTGTCGGCATCAAGCTGGTGGATGAGACGGTGTTCTACACCTATGGCAACTACGAATCCGCGCTGCATACGCTGCTGGAAGGCGCATTGCTGGCGGTGCTGGTGGTGCTGGCCTTCCTGCGCAACTGGCGTGCGACGCTGATCACCGCCGTCGCCTTGCCACTGTCGGCGGTGCCTACATTCTGGGCGATGGATATGCTCGGGTTCTCGCTGAACCTGGTGTCCTTCCTTGCGGTGACCTTGGCGACGGGCATCCTCGTCGACGATGCTATTGTGGAGATCGAGAACATCGCGCGGCACATCCGCATGGGCAAAACCCCCTACCGCGCCGCGATTGAGGCCGCCGATGAAATCGGTCTGGCCGTGATGGCGACCACCGCCACGATCATCGCGGTGTTCATGCCGGTGTCGTTCATGGGCGGCATACCGGGGCAATATTTCCGACAATTCGGCCTGACGGTGGCCATCGCCGTGGCGTTCTCGCTACTGGTCGCCCGCCTGATCACCCCAATGATGGCGGCCTATCTGATGAGCGCCAAAGACGCCAATGTCGGCCACCACGAAGGCCAGCAAGACGGCATCTTCATGCGCAACTATCTGCGGTTGGTGAAATCGACCACCCAAGGCGGTTTGCCGCTGCCGTTCCTGCCGAAAGCCAAATCTGGCCGCTTCCGCCGTTTTCCGGCCTATTACTTCACCATGCTGACGGCGATTGGCGTGCTGATCGTGTCGATCTATTTCATGGTGCAAGTGCCGGGCTCGTTCTTGCCGCCGGAAGATGTCAGCCGGATCTCGATCTCGGTCGAATTGCCGCCGGGCTCGACCTTGGCCGAGACCGACAAAACCACGGCTGAAATCCGCGACCATATCAAGGATGTGCCATGGGTCGAGAACGTGTTTGTCATCGGCGGCGCGTCGCCAAAGGGCGATCTTGACGTGCGCCGGGCTTCAGTGACGGTGACTTTGGTCAAGCTGGACCACAGCTTGTTGCTGAAGCTGTCGCAACTCGGCCGTTCGATCCCACTACTGGGGATGCTGGTGCCCGAGGTGGAAAACCACGGCCGCACCGTGCCGCAAAACGTCATCGAGGCCGAGATTTTCAAGAGCCTCGCCACGGTGCCCGATATTCGCGCCTTCAAACTGAACGACCGGGGCGAGCGCGACATTGCCTATTCGATTCTGGCAAGCTCGGAAACCGATTTGAACACCGCGACAGCGGCGCTGGAATCCGCGCTGCGAGCCGAACCTTTGCTCGCCGATGTCAGCTCCGAAGGGGCTTTGCCGCGTCCCGAGGTGCAGATCACCCCGCGTGCCGAAGAAGCCGCGCGTCTTGGCATCACCACGCAAGACATCGCGACCACAGTGCGGGTGGCGACGATTGGCGATCTGGATGTGTCACTGGCCAACCTCGCCATCGACAACCGGTTGATCCCGATCCGGGTGCAACTGGCCAACACCTCACGCGAAGATATTAACCGCATCGCTGCGACAAAACTCAACACCAACACCGGGGCGACCGTGCCCCTGTCTGCGGTAGCCGATATCGTGATCGGTGAAGGCCCTTCGGTGGTGAAACGGCTGAACCGTCAGCGCCAAGCCACCATCGGCGCATCGCTGCCGGTCGGCGTGGCGCTGGGCACCGCCAGCACCCGGCTGGCCGAGATTGTGGCTGCGACCAAACTGCCCGCGGGCGTGGTGGTGAAAGAATCCGCCGATGCCGAGGTGCAGACCGAGCTGTTTTCCAGCTTTGGCAAAGCCATGCTGATGGGGCTGATGCTGGTGCTGACCGTGCTGATCTTGCTGTTCAAATCGGTGGTCCAGCCCTTCACCATCCTGCTCTCGCTGCCCTTGGCGATTGGCGGCGTGGCGGCGGCCTTGATCCTGACCAATTCGGCCTTGTCGATGCCGGTGCTGATCGGCATCCTGATGCTGATGGGGATCGTGACCAAAAACGCCATCCTACTGGTGGATTTCGTGATTGAGATGCGCAGGCACGGCATGGGCCGGCTTGAGGCGATCATCGAAGCCGGCCATAAACGCGCGCAGCCGATCGTGATGACCTCGATCGCGATGTCGGCGGGCATGCTGCCCTCGGCCTTGGGCGTCGGCGAAGGTGGTGCCTTCCGCGCGCCAATGGCCACGGCGGTGATCGGCGGTATCATCGTGTCTACCGTGCTCAGCCTCGTGGTGGTGCCGTCGTTCTACCTGATCATGGACGACCTCTCCCGCCTGATCGAGCGGGCGTTCCGCGGCATCATCGGGCCGAAGGAGGTGGAATTTGAACCCGCCTCACCCGAGGTGCTGGAAGCGCGGATTGCTGCGTTGGAGGCCGAGCAGAACGGCAAGCCGCTGCAGCGGATGCCGGGACTGGCAGCGGAGTGACCTGAACCAGCGGCGGTCTCGGGGGCCATCGAGGCCCCCCTCGCCCGCTGCTGCCGCAGGTTGGTTCTGAGCTGTCGTATTGTCTGTGAACGAGGGAGCCTCCGGCGGGAGTATTTCCAAAAAGAGCAACGTTAAGACTGCGCGCAAATATCTGCCTTGCGATGCTCTTGGTCTTGCTCTTTTTGAAATACTCCTGCCGGAGGCGTCTCCATTTCAAGCATCCCAGCCTAACAGAATGGCACCGCTCCAGCCGGGTGAGGGTGCCTCGATGGCACCCAAGACCGTCCTGCGTTCAGGTCAACCCCATCATCCAAAAACAAAAAAGCACCCCGCAGGGTGCCTTTCCGTTTGATCTGCAAAAGCGATCAGGCCGCGGAGGAGATGAACTTCACCGCGTCGCCGAAGGTCTGGATGGTTTCAGCCGCGTCATCCGGAATCTCGATGCCGAATTCTTCTTCGAACGCCATGACCAGCTCGACGGTGTCGAGGCTGTCTGCGCCCAGATCATCAATGAACGAGGCGGTCTCGGTCACTTTTTCCGCTTCGACGCCC
>JBKJTI010000184.1:0-3361 GCA_046590425.1 Cypionkella sp.
AGCGCTGCATGGCGATCCTCCTTCAGAACTGGAAATACAGGAAGGGCGAGAAGCTCGCCTCGGCCAGTTTCATGATCGCAAGCATGGCGATCAGCGACACAACGGCGACCGGCAGCAACGAGGTGGCGGCAGTCAGCGTGCCATTGCTGCTGACCCCGATGCCGCCTTGGGGTGCGAAGTACAGGTTTTTGCCGATGCGGTTGATCCGTGGCTCGGCGGCGCAATAGATCATCGCGATCACCAGCACCGCAAGGCTTTCGCCGCTGATCTGGAAGGCGATATCCATCGGGATGGCAAAGCCGTGCAACCCGACCATGCCGGCGTAGACATCCATCGCTTGGTGCATGTCGACGGCGCGGAAGGCGACCCAGCCGATCAGCACCAGAAGCAAGGTTTGCACCAGACCGATGAAGGATGAGCGGTTGGCCCAGCCTGTCGCCCGCTCGATCGCCAGCCAAGCACCGTGCCAGATGCCCCAGGCCAGGAAGGTGCCGTTGGCGCCATGCCACAACCCGCCCAACACCATCACCAGCATCAGGTTGACATAGGTGCGGCCGGGACCGACGCGGTTGCCGCCTAGCGGGATATAGAGGTAGTCGCGCAGCCAGACCGACAGCGAGATATGCCAGCGCCGCCAAAACTCGGTGATCGAGCGGCTGATATAGGGCATGTCGAAGTTCTTGCGGAAGTGGAAGCCCATCATCAGTCCAAGGCCGACGGCCATGTCGGAATAGCCCGAGAAGTCGAAGTAAAGCTGCATCATATAGGCGATGGAGCCAAGCCA
This sequence comes from Cypionkella sp., assembly GCA_046590425.1. Taxonomy (GTDB): domain Bacteria; phylum Pseudomonadota; class Alphaproteobacteria; order Rhodobacterales; family Rhodobacteraceae; genus Cypionkella. The sequence goes on from JBKJTI010000184.1 coordinate 785, forward strand.
TGACAGCGCCGCCGAAGGATCAGGGGTGTTGAAGGCAATATCGGCCAAGGGGGCAACTGTATCGGCCAGCAGCACCTTTTTGCCCAAACCGACGATGAACAGGGCCAATCCATCCGCGAACAAAACCAGCGAATGGGTGCGGTGTTTGAACTGATCGGCGAGATCCTTGAAGCGCAGGATCGGGCCTGCCACCAGTTGCGGGAACAGCGCGATGAAGGCGGCGAAATCGAAGAATTTCAACGTGGCATCGGCATCTTTGCGGGTGACATCGACCAGATAGCTGATCGAGTGGAAGACATAGAACGACACGCCAATCGGCAGGATCAAGCGCCCGTGCACGCCTAGCCCGGCGGCATCGGTGCCGAACAGTTGCGCCAGACTGTCGATGAAGAAGTTGAGGTATTTGAACACGCCCAAGACGCTCAGGCAGCCTACGACTCCGATGCCACACCACATTTTTGCACGCGGGGTATCAAGGTTTTTGGCGATCATCAGGCCGATGCAGAAGGTCCAGAGCGTTGTTGCGAACAGCAGCAGCAGGAAGTCAAACCGCCACCAGCCGTAGAACAGATAGGAGGCGAACAAGATCACCATCGAGCGGCCCTTGGCGGGCGTCAGATAGTAGATGATCAAGAACAGCGGCAGGAATAGAAACAGGAAGGTTTCCGACGAAAAGACCATGAGGTTACTCCTGACTGCAGATCGAGGCGAATTCGGCATCATCTGCCGCAGCGCTCGAAATCTGGAAAACGGCCGCGTGGTCGGTGCGGCCAGAGGTAAGGTATGCCGCCTGATGTTGGGCGAATTCACCGTCGAAAATGCGGGGCAACTGCTGGGTCAGATCGTTGTCGCGCAGGGTGACAAAGTGCAAAGCCGCCCCGGTCAGGCCGATCTGGTTTTGCGCCATCAAGTTGCTGTTCAACTCCATCCGCGCTTTGGTCAGTTGCGCGCCAACGGCAATGGCAGAGCCCGCATTTCCAACCAGCGCATTGCCCGCGATTTGAACGTAGCCGGTTTTGGTCAGCCGCAGGCCGCCCGCGCCATTGGCGGCGATGACGTTGTCTTGCACCGAAAGGCACGAAGCGGTTTTGGCGGCGAGGCCACTTTGCGCGTTGTCCAGTACAGCATTGCCGCGCAGGGTGATGCCAAAGCTGCCACCATCGACTTGCACGCCGTTGCCCTGCCCGCCCAGCACCAGATTGCCCGCGATCAGCATATCTTTCGAGCGCGCAGTGACGCGCAGGCCAGCGCCAGCTTTGGTGTGGTAAATCGTATTGCCCAATACCGTGCCGTCGGCGACCTGCGCCAAAATCAGCCCGCCGCCGCGCGAGGTCAGAAACGCGTTCTGCGTCACCTGCGCAGCCTTGGTGCCGATCAGGGCGACGCCGCCGATATCTTCAAAGCGGTTGTCGCGCAGCATTGATGGGGTGGTTGAGGCGAACAAGCCTTGGGTTGAGATCACGAAGCCCGCGAAGGGGCCAAGCTCGGCCATGCCCAAAGCTTGAAACTGGTTGGCCTCGGCATAAACCTGGCCGGAGCCTGAGGTCAGCACGAAGGGGCGATACTGTGTCTCGGGTGCGTCTGCGGCGACATCGCTGCGCAACGTCGCGCCGCGCAGATCAAGCTTGCCGAAGTTCAGAAGGAAGGCACCTTCGGCGGCTTGCATCTGCAACACATCGCCGGGGTGGATCAGCAAGGTCGCGCCCTGCCAGATCACCAAGGGCCGCGACAGTGTGACAACGCCATCCGCCATCGCAATGCCCGCAATGCCCTGCTCTTGAGCCGCTGTCGCCATATCTTGCAGGCTGATCACGCCCGCACTGACGAAAATCCCGGCCTTGCTGGCGTGCTGAGCCTGCTGCACGCGGAGTTGGTTGTTGGTGCCTTCCGAGATCGACAACTGGGTCAGCGCGATCTGCGTATCGCCTGCCGCGACCTTGGCGGCGTCGCCCGAAGGCAGTGTCACATTGGCAACTGCTTTCGGGCGGGGCGCAGGTTTCACACCGAAAAGATCTGCAATCTGCGCCACCGCGTCATAAGCGAAGCCCTGCGTATTCATCACGCTGGCGTCTTGCTGCAATCCGGCGATGCCTGCCTGCAAGGCCGCACTGTCGGCAAGCTTGGGGGCGGCTTGCCCCATGCTTGCGCTGAACAGCACAGCACTCGCCAGATATGCCAAGACGCGGGTCATCCTATTGCACCGCCCCGGTCACAGGCTGCAAAGGTTCGGATTTGGCGAACAAGGACGCCACCGCCTTGACGGCAGAGGCCGCCACTTCAGCCACGCTCTCGGCGTCATAGGTCATCAGAAGCTGCATCGCCCGCAGTTCTTTCGACCCGGTATTGGTCAGGGGTAGCGTGACATCGGCGGGAATGGTGACAGAGTCACCACGCTGCACCGCGACCATTTTGCCCTCACGTTCGTAAACGCCGCCGCCATTGAGGAAAGTCAGCAGGCTGGGGCCGTGGCCCGTGCCGTTGACCCGCAAGGATGCGCCAGGGGCTATGACCAGCATCCGCATGTCATAGCCATCGTCTTTCGCCAGCAGTTCGACCTGACCCCAGTTGGTGTCCCGC
>JBKJTI010000263.1:0-20311 GCA_046590425.1 Cypionkella sp.
TGGCAGAGGTAATCGCCATCGGAATTCTCCCGCTTAGTGTTTGGTGGGTTCTGGAGCGTCTTCTTCGTCGCCCTCAGATGTTTCAATCTCGTCAAAGGCTGATTCGTCGATCACGCCAGAGGCTTTCTTCTGCCGCAGCATTTCGGTGATCAGCTCGTCGGTCAGGATCAGCTTGGCATCGGCCAGCCATTCAAACTGCAAGCCGATGGTGACAGTGCCGGTCGGCTCTTCAATCTCGATCAGCACTTCCTCGCCCTCAACCCCGGCCAAAGTGCCTTTGAAACGGCGGCGCCCGTCGATCAATTCCGTGGTCTCAACGCGGGTTTCCCAGCCCTTCCACATCTCAAAATCCTTGAGACGGGTCAGCGGCCGGTCGATCCCCGGCGAGGACACTTCCAACACGAAGTTCTCCTCAATCGGGTCTTCCACATCCAGCACAGCCGAAACCGCGGTCGAAATCTCACCGCAATCATCCACCTCAATCCCGCCCTCAGGACGGTCAGCCATGATTTGCAAGGTGCGCGTGGCACCCCCCATCAAACGAATCCGCACCAGTTCAAACCCCAGCCCTTCGATCACCGGAGTGACGATATCGGCCAAGCGGCGATCCATAGCGGTTTTGGCAATCAGATCAGACATGATGTTCCAAAAACAAAAAACGGGCCAGCAGGCCCGCGTGTGACGATCGGTAGCTTCAGGTTTGGACCCGGAAGCAGCTGTTACAACGAATATAGCCGTCCGGGGCGGCAGGCGCAAGGGGGCGTCAAGAGCGAATCGGTTGTTTTGATAAAGAGCCGTATTATCGTTGCGGCAATAATAAGGCACTTCAATTTTTCACATTTAAGGGGAATGACATGGTTACGCAGAACATCACCCTCGACGGTATCAACAATTTCAGCGCCTTCGGTACCAATGGCTCATGGTCCAACCAGAACATCAACTATGTTTCGGTCGGCATTGATCCGGTCGAAGACCCGAACGAGACGAATACTCTGAACGTCAATCTCGCGGGCGGAGAATGGCGCATTCGCTACCTCAATTTCTACAATGATATCCCGTTCGACTATGACGTCAACTTGACCGATGCCAATGATGGCGTCGCGCGCCGGATCGAGCGGTTGCAGGTCAGCGGTGCCGGTGACACCGCAATCACGCTTTTCAACACACGGGTAAAGTTTCTTGAAGTCAATGACAACCGCACTTTGAATCTGACACTGGGCGCGCAATACTTGGATCTCATGCGCTCTGTCGGACCGCTGAACGTTATCAACATCGGTGCGGGTGACGTGGGTTCGATGTCTCTCGGCGGGTCAGAGCGGGCAAGCGTCAATACCATCAACGGCGGCAGCGGTTACATCAACGCCCTCAACTTCGGCCAGGGATCAACCAACACCATCAACAACGGAGGGGAGTTCGGCAGCATCCGCAGCAATGGCAATAGCAACACCTTCACCTTCCTCGGCGGTGGCGATGCGCTCAGCCTTGGCTCCGGCATCAGCAATGTGAACCTGACGGCCGGGTTCTATGGCTCGATCACCTCCTATTCGGGCACTAACACGGTCACCATTGGGGCAAACGCCGAGGTGCGCAGCATCGGGTTTAGCGGTGGCGTCGACATTGTGACGGTGAATGGCTCTGTCGAACAGGCCATCCTCGGCGGGGCCAATGACCGCTTTATCGTCAATGCGGGGGGGCAGACCGAAGTGGTCAATCTTGGCGGCGGCGACAACTTTTTCCGCACCAATGGCGATCACGTCTGGGTGGTCAACGCCTTTAGCGGCAATGACACGCTTCAGTTCATGGCAGGCCAGACCGACCAAGCCTATGCCGGGGGTGGCAACAACACCATAACCGTCGGAAGCGGCTACTTTCTTGGCACTTTGCGCGTCAATGAAGGCAACGACAGGCTTACTATCAACGGTGGGGACGTGGGCTCGGTGATGCTGGGCGAAGGCAACAATACCGTGACGATGAATGGTGGTCAGATCAACAGCCTTCAAGCCAATGGCAACGAAACCATTTCTCTGTTGGGCGACGCGCGGATTCTGCAACTGAAGATGGACCAAGGCGTGAACCGCCTGACCACCCAGACGGGCAACATCGAATCGATCTATGCCTATCAGGCCAAGAACACCATCCTTCTGGGCGAGGGCGGGGCACAACAGATCGTGCTCAGCGGCTCTGCCGCCGCGCAGGAAATCCGCTCTGTCGGTTGGCTCGGCTCTTTGCAGGTCTACGCGGGCAATCAGGTCAATGTGCAGGCGACCACTGTGGTTGTTGGTACGGGGGGCGCGGGTTACATCCAGACCTCGAAAGGCAGTGACCGGATCACCACCGGCGTCGGTGGGGTGGACAGCATCAACACTTACGATGGCAATGATACCATTACCGTGGGTGCGGGCGGCGTGCGGAGCCTGCAAACTGGAATCGGCAACGACATCCTCAACCTGACCAATGGCCGTGCGGACTGGATTGATACCGATGCGGGCAATGACACCGTGACGCTGGGTATTGGCGGCGCACGGTTCGTGGTGCTTGGCAGTGGCAACGACACTTTGTCACTGACCGCGATGGAGCCGACCTTTGGCGTGGTTATTCAGGGCGATGCCGGATCGGATACGATCAATCTGTCCCGGTTTACCTCGGGTGTGACGGTAACGCTGAACCCAAACGGCGCTTGGCAGGATTTCGGGCTGACGGGTGCCGGGTTTTTCTCGATCATCGACGTGGAGAATCTGACAGGCACAATCAGGGCAGATCAGTTGGAGGGCAATGCGAGCGCCAACATTCTTATCGGCGCGGCGGGTGCTGATACGTTGCTCGGGCTGGCAGGCAATGACCAGTTGAACGGAGGCGCTGGCGCAGACGTGCTGACGGGAGGCGATGGGCTGGATACATTCGTGTTCCTGCCAACCGACGGCATAGACGGGATCACCGATTTCGTGGTGGGGCAGGACCGCATCGAACTGCGGGCCGCCAACACGCTGGCGGATATAACCTTTGCTCAAGTTGGCACAGATGTGAGGCTGACGTTTGGCACTTTGCGGATTCTTGTCGAAGATCAAACCGTGGCTGCAATGCAAGATCAGGGTAATTTCCTGTTCTGATCATCTGAAGTGTCATGCAATCCTTGTCGCGCTTTGCACAAGGGCGCGATTGCGTCGGGTTGCGAGCCCGTCAGGCCGCGCAACCAGATGATCAGAGTGTCATCTGTTTGCGCCCCGACGGGAACACCCGTGCCAAAACGCCCAACCGCTATCCCTGCATGATCACGTACAGTTTCCGCACCTGGTCGATCACTCGCCATTCACCCTTCCAGCCCAAGGGCAAAGCAATCGCATCGCCCGCGCCAAGCTGGACTTTGCTGCCATCGGCATGGGTCATCTCAATCTTGCCGCTGATGAAATGGCAAAACTCGGACGACGCGCTGCGATCCGCCGTAAAGCGCCCCGGCGTGCATTCCCAAACGCCGATTTCAACCCTTCCGTCTGCTGAGGTGAACAGCGCAACCGAGGCTTCCTGCTGATTGCCCTCAAAGCTGGTGGGTTTCGGTGCGAAGGCTTCCAGCGGGGTATTGGCAAGCGCGAGGAAGGCGGAAAAGTCGATCATAGCGGCCTCATTGGGGGCAAAGTGTTAAAAGTGTCTTAACGGGGCAAGGTCAAGCTGTTGATAAACAAGGGTTCTATTTGGTCCCGAGTTGGGACCGGTCACGCAAGGCGTCCATTGCCGCCACCAAAGCTTCGGAAATCCCCGGCTCTGACAGCGCATGGCCCGCCATCGGCACCACCTTCAGCCGCGCCTTTTCCCAGCCATCCGCCAGCTTCGAGGCCGACACCGGCGGGCAGATCATATCAAACCGCCCCTGCACAATATCCGCGCCGATATGGGCAATCTTGTGCCGGTTTTGCAGGATCCAACCATCTGATTCCAGAAACGCCGCGTTGGCGAAATAATGGTTTTCCAGCCGCGCGAATGCCCGCGCATAATCCGCCGGACCCTCACCGCCCATGAACCCGTCCGACGAAACCGAAGCCAGCGCATTCTCCCACCCCGCCCAGATCCGCGCGACCTGAGTCTCCACAATCAGACTGCCACCGAAAAGCCTGCGATTGTAGGCCGCGATCAGATCATCCCGCTCCTCCAGCGGAATCGGTGCCACAAACCGCGCCCACAGTTCAGGGTAAAACGCCCCCGCGCCCCCACCGAAGAACCAGTCCAACTCGGCCCGCGTTGCCAGAAACACCCCGCGCAGCACCAGATGCCTGACCCGATCCGGGTGCGAGATCGCGTAGATCAGCGCCAAAGTCGCGCCCCAGCTTCCGCCGAACAGGATGAACTGCGCCACACGCATGGCCTTGCGGATCACCTCAATATCGCGGACCAGATGCCAGGTGGTGTTATCCTCGACCGAGGCATGCGGCCGCGACCTACCGCAGCCGCGCTGATCAAACAGGATCACCCGATACACCGCAGGATCAAAATACCGCCGCATCGCCGGACTGCAACCACCCCCCGGCCCGCCATGCAGCACCAGTACCGGGATGCCATCAGGCCGCCCGCACTGCTCGACATATATCCGGTGGCCATCGCCCATATCCAGCATCCGCTGATCGAACGGCTCGACCTGCGGGTAAAGATATTCGGCTGCGCGCTTTTGCCCTGATCTGTGGTCCATATTCGTCCTATATAGTCGGTTCAGATTGCGCCACCACCGCCCGGCGCGCAAGGAGTTCCGATGAGCCAGACCAACACGATTGACCCCGCCGAAGTCGCCAAGTTTGAGGCGATGGCCGCAGAATGGTGGGATGTGGAGGGCAAGTTCAAGCCGTTGCATCTGATGAATCCGTGTCGTTTGGATTATATCACCAGCCAGATTGCTGCCGAGTTTGATCGGGATTTGACGCAAGCCCTGCCGTTCAAGGGGCTGCGCGTGCTTGATATCGGCTGCGGTGGTGGCTTGCTGTCGGAGCCGATGGCACGTTTGGGGGCGGATGTGGTGGGGGCGGATGCGGCACCGCGCAACATTCCGGTGGCGCAGGTGCATGCAGAGCAATCGGGGCTTCTGATTGATTACCGCAACACCACGGCGGAAGATCTGGCAGCTTCGGGTGAGCAGTTTGACGTGGTTTTGAACATGGAGGTGGTGGAGCATGTCGCCGATCCGCAGGGCTATTTGACCGCCTGCCAGCAGCTGCTGAAACCGGAGGGGCTGATGATTTGCTCGACCCTGAACCGCAACGCCAAAAGCTTTGTGATGGCGATCATCGGCGCGGAATGGGTGATGCGCTGGCTGCCGAAGGGCACGCATGACTGGGCAAAATTCATCACGCCGGACGAGCTTTACGATCTGATCCGCAAGGCCGGGCTGAAGCCCGTGGATCGCAAGGGCATGGTGTTCAACCCGATCAGTTGGAAGTGGTCAACATCGGCGCGGGATTTGTCGTGCAATTATGTGACGGCCAGCGTGAAGCGCGGGCAATCATAACGCTTGGGTTACAGCGGCCCCAAAGCCAGTTCCAGCGTTGAGACGCAGATATGTTTGGCGGCTTTCGGGGAAAGCAGTCGCGGCTCGATACAGCGCTCCAGACCCAGACCGTCCACCAAAGCGATCAGCATTTGGGCGAGGGATTTCACATCTACCGTCAGGCCCCGCGCAGTGGCGACTTCGGCCAGTGCGGTTTCCAGATCGCGGCGATAGCGGGTGTATTGCCGGCGGTGTTCGCGTTTCAGGGCGGGGTTGTTGACGATCTCTGACCACAGCGCCAGCCAGATGTTCAGTTCTTCACGGCTGAAAAACTCTGGCGCGAACATGGCGTCGATGATGGCCAAAAGTCGGGACTTTTTCGGATTTGGCGTCTCTAGCCCCGAATGTAGCCGTTCATACATGGTGCGGTAGACGGCGACCAACAGCCCGTCTTTCGATTTGAAATGATGGGTGATCAGGCCGCGCGACACGCCTGCCTCGTTGCAGATATTGTCGATGGTGAATTCGAGAATCCCCCCGCGCGCCAGACAGGCCAAACTGGCTTGGATCAGGCTGGCGGATCGCTGGGCCGAGGTCAGGCGGGTGTATTTGGGGGCGGTGGCGGTGTTCATTGCGCGCCTTTGCTGGAAGAGCCGGGTCGAGAAACCCCGGCCCGCCTGTTTCGCTGATTGAGCGTAAACGATCAAGTCTTGGTAAACATCACTGGATCGGGGTGGCCATCGGCAAGGATTACCGGCTTGATGTTGCTGTCGTGGATGGCGATGTAGGGCTCAAAGCAGAGGAAGATGAAGCAACCGGAAGCTTCCATCAGATCCTCCATCTTGTTGAAGATCGCCTTGCGTTTCGCCTCGTCCTGTTCAGTCAATCCCAGCTGATACAAAGCCTCAAACTCGGCACTGTCGAAGAACGACCAGTTGTAGATGCCGATCTGGTCAGGGCGGAACCAGACCAGGTTTTCGGTCGGATCAATGCCACCCGCGAAGTTCATCAGCGCCAGTTCGAGCGATTTGTAGCCATCGCCTGCGGTCTTGTCGCCTTCGGACCAATAGGCGGCGTCTTCGGTGGGCTGGATTTCAATGGTGATACCAGCTTCGGCCATACTGGCTTGGAAGATTTGCGCAATGGCTTGGGTGGTGCTGTCGGTCAGCGCGACCAATTTCAGGGTCAGGCCTGAAACCCCCGCCTCGGCCAGCAGCGCCTTGGCTTTCGCCACATCGCGCGTCGGGATCAGATTGCTGGCGCGGGCGAAGGGGCTGGTGGGGGGGACCACGCCCGTAGAGCGGGTGGCCAACCCGTCATAGGCGCCGATCAGCACGGCGTCGCCGTCATAGGCGTATTGGATGGCTTGGCGGACGCGAATGTCCTTCAGCGGTTCGGCGTTCATGTTGATGGTCAGCCACGCATAGCGGGCGGATTGGGCTTGGATCAGGGTCGCGCCTTCCGGCATCGCGGCTTTGATCTGCGCCGTGGCGCTGACGGCGAGTTTGGTGAAATCGAAGGCGTCAGCTTCATAGGCCAGTTGTGCGGCTTGGTCATCACCGACGATGTAAATCTCAACCGTCGAGAAGGCGGGTTTTGGGCCGGGCCAATCCGGGCTGGCTGTCAGTGTGACTTTCTGGTTCTGCTCCCATGCGGCAAAGCGGTAGGGACCACATTCGGCGGGGGCTTCGGTGGTGTAGCTGCCGTCTACTTTCTCGGTCGCGGCTTTGCAGATGATGTTGCCGCCGTAATAGGGCAGCGCAATCACCATGAAGGGGGCGAAGGCTTCTTTCAGGTGTATGATGCCGGAACGGGCGTCGATGACTTCAACGTGATCGAGTTTCTCGAATTGGTAGGCCCAGGCGGAATCGCTGCCTGCGATGCGTTCGAACGAGAATTTCACATCCTCGGGCGTGACGGGGCCGAAGCCGTTCGACCATTGCAGGCCTTCGCGCAGAGTGAAGCCGATTTTGGTCGGGTCGATCCAGTCGATTTTCTCGGCACCCCAAGGCTGCCATTTGTTGCCATCGCGCATGTCGCCAAGCCGGACAAGGGCGACTTGGGTGCAGCGGGGGATGATCTCATCCAGCTCGCCGATGATGCCTTTGGGGTCAAGGCATTGGAAATCGGCGGTTGCGCGGATGCGCAGGGTGTCGCCATCTGCCGCCCATGCGAATTTGGCGGGCAGGGTGAGGGCGGCAAGGGCTGCGCCTGCGGTTTGCAGGAAACCGCGACGGTCGGTGCGCCATTGGGTCATGATAGGGCTCCTGTTGGGGGTTCGGCGAGGTGGCAGCGCACGAACCTTTGTGGGCTGATTTCGCGTAAGATTGGGGGATCGGTGCGGCAGATCGGTTGGACAAGCGGGCAGCGGCTTTGGAACACGCAGGCCTTGGGGCGGTGAAGCAGGCTGGGAATTTCACCTTTGATCGCAAGATCTTGGCGGCGTTTGCGCGGATCTGGCAGCGGTTCCGAGGCAATCAGGCTTTGGGAATAGGGATGCAGGGGCTGAGCGAAGGTCTGCCTTGTGGGCCCAATTTCAACAAGGCGGCCCAGATACATCACCGCGATGCGATCCGAAACGTGGCGGACCATGGCAAGGTTGTGGCTGATGATCAGGTAGCTGAGGTTCAGCCGGGTTTTCAGATCGGTCATCAGGTTGAGGATTTCACCCTGCACTGACACATCAAGGCCAGCTGTGGGTTCATCGGCGATCACCAGTTTGGGGTTCAGAACCAGCGCGCGGGCGACGCCGACGCGGCGGGCTTGGCCACCGGAGAGTTCATGCGGGTAGCGGCTGGCGAACTCGGCGGGGAGGCCGACGAGGGCCAGCATATCGGCGATTTTCGCTGCGGGGGCGGGTTGGCGGTGGATCGTCAGGGGTTCGGCCAACAGCGCGCCGATGGTCATGCGGGGGGAAAGCGAGGCGATGGCGTCTTGGAACATCATTGCGGTGTGGGCGCGCATGGCGGTGAAATCGGCTTTGGTCTTGCGGGGGGCTTGGTCGAAATGGATGCTGCCGTGTGTGGTGGGGGTCAGGCCCAAAAGGGCGCGGGCGAGCGTGGTTTTGCCGGAGCCTGATTCGCCGACAAGGCCGAGGGTTTCGCCGGGGTTCAGGGTGAAGGACACGTCGGCGAAGATTTGCAGGCTGCGTCTGGATTTGGGGTTCAGGGCAGAGAGCAGGCCGCCGGAAAGCGGTAAGTCGAGGGCGAGGTTTTGGACGGAGAGCAGGGTCATGCCTGCGCCCCGGCCTTGTGGCACAGGGCGGATTGGGTCGGTGATATTTGCACGCGGGGCGGTGGGGTGGCGCAGATATCAGAGGCGAGGGGGCAGCGGGGGGCGAAGCTGCATCCGGTGGGTGGGGTGCGCAGGTCGGGCAGACGACCGGGGATGGTGGGCAGGATCGGGGTGCGATCATCGAAATGGCCGGGATCGCAGGCGATTAGGGCACGGGTATAGGGGTGGTGGGGGGCGTGGAACAGATCGTCTACCAAAGCCTCCTCGACCACTTCGCCCGCGTACATCACATAAACCCGATCGCAGAGTTCGGCCACAACGCCAAGGTGGTGCGTAATCACCAGAATCGCGCCTTGGTAATCGCGGCGCAGGTCGCGCAGCAGGTGGATGATCTGCGCCTCCATCGTCACATCAAGCGCAGTGGTGGGTTCATCGGCGACGAGGATTGTCGGGTTCATCAGCAAAGCGGCAGCGATGGCGACACGCTGGCGCATGCCGCCCGACAACTGATGCGGGTAGCGGCGCAGGGTGAGGTCGGGGTCGGGCATGCCGACGCGGGTCAGCAGGGCGCGGGCGCGATTTAGTTTTTCGGCGCGGGGGATTTGGGCGGCGTGTTGAAAATCCACCAGTTGCGCGCCCATGGTCAGCACGGGGTTGAAGGCGGTCATCGGGTCTTGGAAAATCATCGCGATATCTTGACCGCGCAGGGCGCGCTGGGCCTCGGGTGACAGGCGCAGGATGTCTTGGCCTTTGTAGCGGACGGCTCCACTGGTGACTTCGGCGGCTTGGGGCAGCAGGTTGATCACGCTGGCCGCAAGGGTGGATTTGCCGCAACCGCTTTCGCCGACGATGCCGATGACTTCTCCGGCGCGGGCAATCAGGCAGGCCCCACGCAGGGCTGAAAGTTTGCCGTGGTCGCTGTGATAGGCGATGCTGAGGGCGTCGATTTCCAGAAGTGGTGCGGTCATCGCGGCCTCGCGGTGGCAAAGCGGGGGTCGAGGGCGTCGCGCAGGCCCTCGCCGAGGAAGGTGAAGCCGAGGGTGGCCAGAACGAGGGGGGCTCCGGCGGCGATGACGAGGGTGCTGGAAGTGCGGATGGCGGTATAGCCATCGTAGAGGATGTTACCCCATGATGGGGTGGGGGGTTTGACGCCGAGGTTGAGGTAGCTGAGGCCAGCCTCCAGCATGATCACTACGGGGATATCCATGGAAAGGACGATACAGAGCGGGCCAATCACGTTGGGCAAGAGGTGGTGGAGCAGGATGCGGGGGGTGCTGGCTCCGATGGCTTGCTCGGCCACAATGAAATCGGCGCTGCGCAAGCTGAGGGTTTGGGCGCGGATTAGGCGGGCGTAGCCGGGGATCGAGACGAGGACGACGACGAGGATCAGCGTGCCGGTGCCGGGGCCAAGCACGGTGATGATGGCGAGGGCAAACATCATCATCGGCAGCGAGTTCAGCGCGTCGAAGATTAGCACCAAGGTGGCATCCAGCCAGCGCGGGCCGTAGCCTGCGATCAGGCCCAAAAGGATGCCGATGCTCCCTGCCAGACCGATGGCGGTGAGGGCGATGGTCAGCGCGGTGCGTGCGCCGTAGATGATGCGCGACAGGGTATCGCGGCCCAACTGGTCGGTGCCGAGCCAATGCGCAATGCTGGGGGATTGCAGTTTGGCGCGCACATTGAGGGTAAGCGGATCGTAAGGCGCAAGGATCGGCGCGGCCACGGCCATCAGAATGAACAGCGCCACAAGGATCAGGCCCATCAGCCCCATTGGATCGCGGATCAGGGCGCGCAGCGCGCGCAGGTTAGCGGGCCAGCGCATCGCGCACCCTTGGGTCGAGCTTGGCGATCAGCAGGTCGGCGCAGGTGATAACCAGCAGGTAGAAGGCGGTTGTTACCAGAACCGTGCCCATCACCACGGGGTAGTTGCGTTTGAACACCGCCCCGGTGATCAGGGTGCCGATGCCGGGGCGCGAGAATACGGTTTCGACAAAGACCGCGCTGGACAGGATGCTGCCGAGGCCGACGGCGATCACCGAAATGGTGGGGACGATGGCAAGGCGCAGGGCGTAGCGGGTGACGACTTTACGCTCGGGCAGCCCGAAAGCGCGGGCGGTGCGGATGTGGTTGGCCGCCATGATTTCCAGCATCGAGGCGCGGACCATACGGGCGAGATAGCCGACCCAACCGATGCCCACGGCGATGGAGGGCAGGATCAAGGCCTTGATTTGGGACGGGATATCGCCCGCTTTGCCCGCGCCAATGACGGGCAGCCATTGCAGCCAGACCGCGAAGGTCAGCAGTAGGTAGATGGCGACGACGAAGGAAGGCACCGAGATGAAGCTGACCGAAACAAGGCCGAGGGCGCGGTCGATCATGGTGCCGCGGTAGACGACGGCGAGGACTCCGAGCGTGATGCCGAGGCTGAGCGCCCAAGCGAGGGCGACCACACCGAGCAGCAGGGTTTGCGGGAAGGCCTCAAGGATTTGGTCCAGCACCGGGCGCTTTGACCACACGTCGATGCCGAGATCTCCTTGGGCGGCATTAGCGAAGAAGCGCCAGATTTGCACAGCGACGGGTTGGTCGAGGCCCATGCGTTCGGTCAGCATGGCTTTCAGCGCAGGGGTGGCGCGGGGGCCGAGGGCGACGCTGGCGGGGTCGCCGGGAACAAGAAAAACCATGCCATACATCGCCAACATGACCACAAACAGGATCAGCACCGCGAGGGTGATGCGTTTGAAGGCATAGGTCAGCATCGGCTACACCATGTCACGCGCGATCTCCTCATCCCATTGGCGTTCAAAAATCAGGGTGCCGGCTTCGTGGATCTTCAGGGTCATCTCAACACGGAAATGTGTGGCGGTGCAGGACATGCGGCCAGTGGAGTGGTGGTGGATGGTGGTTTCGGGGAACTGCATGGTGACTTTGTAGTCGGTGAGGGTGACGGCAGAGCAGGGGGCGCCGTCGGTGATTTCATGGCTGATGATGCCGGTGGCAGTTTGGGTTTGGCCGATGTCAGGCATGGTTTTGGAGTAGGTCCAGCGCGGGAAATCCACGGTCATTTTGCCCGATAGCAGATCGCGGGTGACACGGCGCAGGGGTGGATTTTCGACCGGGTGGTAGGTGTGCGGGGTTTGCGGCGCGCGGATGGCGGGGCCGAAGGCGTGAAGGTTAGCGTCTTCGGGACGCGGTGGGCGGATGGGCAGGTCGAGGCGGCTTTCGCCGAGATGCACGGTGAGGGTCGCCAGTTCGGGCGAAGGCCAAGCGATGGGATAGTAGGTGGTGGAGATGGAAACTGCGATGCGGTGGCCGGGCGGGAAAGCGTGGGCGATATCATCCAGATCAACGGTGGCGGTGTAGGTTTGGCCGGGGATCAGAACCGTGGCATGCTCGTGGCTGTCGCGGTGGGTGAGGTTCAAAAGACCGACGGTGACGCGGGTGGAACGGCCATCGGGGGCGACATCGTTCAGGCGAACGGCGACGAGGCCTTGAGGCTTATCGCTGGAACAGGTCAGGTGCAGTTGCGGCGCGCCTAGGATTTCCTTGGTTTCCATTAGGGGTTCGCTGATGAAGACCAGAGAGCCGCCATCATCCTCGCGTTGATCTGTCGCCCAATCGGCGTCATTGCCGTAGCGGCCAACCTCGCCCGCCGTCAGGCCGACCCAGAGCGGCGAGCAGATTTGCGTTGTGCCTTCGCCTGTGCCGCCCAGAACGCCATTTATACCCAAGGCCAAACGTTCCTGCGTAATGCTGGGCGACGGCCAGCTTTCCTCCGCAACCCAGCGGCCGGGGCGTTCAAGATAGCAGGTTTGTGGCGGCACATAATTCTGCATCCAGACGCGATACGTCGGCTGATCCATCATGCCGGTGTCGATGCCTTTGGTCCAATGATCCAGCCAGCGCACCAGTTCCTGCAGCCAACCGATGGCGGGTTCGACGGTGACTTCGTGCGGATAGCTATGCGCCCATGGGCCGACGAGGCCGAGGCGTGGGCCTTTGAGATTTGCCAACAGACGCGGCACGGCTTCGGAATAATTGTCGGCCCAGCCACTGATGGCATAGACGGGGATTTTGATTGCAGCAAAGTCCTCGCAAATCGAGCCTTGCTTCCAATAGGCATCGCGGCGCTGGTGATGCAGCCATTCGATGATCCAGGGCTGGTTGGCTTGGATGCGCTGCATCCACATGTCGCGCCACGCTTCACCGACGATCTGCGGGTCGGGCGGCAGGTCGTTGCCCGAGAACATCGTGGCGGACCAGTCGAAATTGTCCTTTGAGAGACAGCCGCCGACCCAATGGATATCGGTGGCGTAACGGTCATCGGTTGACCCCACAGTGATGATGGATTTCAAGGCGGGCGGCTGGAGGGCAGCGATTTGCAAGCCGTTGAAGCCGCCCCATGAAATGCCGATCATCGACACCTGGCCATCGCACCACGGCTGCTCCGCCAGCCATTCAATCGCGGCCACACCGTCAAGCAGTTCCTGCTCGGTATATTCACCGGCGATGATTCCCTCAGAGTCACCCGTGCCGCGAATATCCAGCCGGATGCAGGCGTAGCCGTGGCCTGCGACATACATATGCAGGCCCTGATCGCGGGTGCGGGTGCCGTCGCGCAACCGATAGGGCAGGTATTCCAGCAGGACCGGAACTGGAGCCCCGCCAGTCAGCGCAGAGTCGGGCAACCATAGCTTTGCCGCCAGCCGCGTGCCGTCTGGCATCGGCACCCAAAGGGTTTCGATGATTTCAACCTGATGCGGAAAGTCGGTCTGGATGTGCGGCATGGAATCCTCTTGTTGAACGATCATGTAACAAGAGATCATCACTTGGCAACATAAATTTAAGGGCATTGACGCATCGGAAAGTTCACATCTACTATACGATCATTCAACACCGAGGCGATGATGGACCCTAACCACGCGATCTTGTTTGAACCCGTGAAGATCGGGCCCGTCACTGCGCCGAACCGATTCTACCAGACTCCGCATGCGACGGGTCTGGGCTGGCAGCGCCCACAGGCGGGGGCGGCTTTGCGCGGGATCAAGGCGGAAGGTGGTTGGGGGGTGGTTTGTACCGAGTATTGCTCGATCCACCCGACTTCCGACGACAGCCCGCATGGATTTCTGACCCTTTGGGATGACAGCGACATTCCAGCGCTGGCGCTGACCGCCGATGCAATCCATGCGCATGGCAGTCTGGCGGGGATCGAGCTGTGGCATGGCGGGGCGCATGCTTCAAACCGGATGACGCGGCTGCCGGGAATTGCGCCCGATAGTCAGCCTGCAATGTTCCATCTGCCGACAACGGCGCGGGCGATGGATGCCAGCGATATCAAAGCCTTCCGGGGCTGGCAGCGCGATGCGGCCTTGCGCGCCAAGCGGGCGGGGTTTGACATTATCTACGTCTACGCGGGCCATGATTACCTGCCGTTTCAATTCCTGTCAGGCCGCAGCAACACGCGCGGCGACGCTTATGGTGGGTCGTTGGAAAACCGCGCGCGGCTGCTGCGCGAGATGATTGAGGATACCAAGGACGCGGTTGGCGACAGCTGCGCTGTGGCGGTACGGCTGGCGGTCGATGAACTTCACGGCCCGCGCGGCATCACCAGTGCAGGCGAGGGGCGCGAGGTGATTGAGATGCTGGCCGAACTTCCCGACCTGTGGGATGTGAATATCGCGGGTGCGCTGGGCAATGACAGCAAATCCGCGCGATTCAGCGGGGAGGGGTTTCAAGACCCCTATGTGGCTTTCGTGAAAGGCCTGACCACAAAGCCGGTGGTCGCAGTGGGGCGGTTTACCTCGCCCGAGACGATGGTGGCGCAGATAAAGCGCGGGGCGCAGGATTTCATTGGTGCTGCGCGCCCCTCGATTGCCGATCCGTTCTTACCGTTGAAAATCCGTGAAGGTCGGGCAGATGAAATTCGCGAGTGCATTGGCTGCAACATGTGTCGGGCGGCGAACAATGAGGCGGTGCATCTGCGCTGCACGCAGAACCCGACGATTGCGGAAGAATGGCGGCAGGGCTGGCATCCTGAGCGGATCGCCCAGTTGTCGAAGCGCGAAAAGGTGTTGGTTGTAGGGGCGGGGCCAGCGGGCTTAGAGGCTGCGCTGGCTTTGGGGCGGCGCGGGGCCGAAGTGAGCTTGGCCGAGGCGGGCAACGCATTGGGTGGACGCATTTTGCGGGAGTCGACGCTGCCGGGGCTTTCAACGTGGATCCGGGTGCGCGACTGGCGGGCGCATATGATTGGCAAGCTGGCAAATGTTGAAGTTTATCCCGGCAGCACGATGACAGCGGATGATGTTGCCGATTTCGGCGCGGGTCATGTGGTGCTGGCGACAGGCTCGCGCTGGCGGCGGGATGGTGTTGGGGTGATGGGGATGCAGGCGCTGGATTTGCCCGAGGCGCTGACTCCAGATGATATTCTCGCGGGGGCTGCGGTGGCGGGTCCGGTGGTGATCTATGATGACGAGCATTATTTCATGGGTGGTGCGTTGGCTGAAAGGCTGCGGGCGCTGGGCCATGAGGTGACTTATGTGACACCGCATGCGGTTGCTTCCAGTTGGACAGTGCTGACCGATGAGCAGGGCTTTGTGCAAACACGGTTGCTGGAGGCGGGGGTCAAGATTGTGCCGCTGCATCTGCTTGAGGGGCATTCGTCGGGGGCGGTGCAACTCGCCTGCGCCTATACCGGGCGCGCGGTGGAGCGGGCTTGCGGCACGCTGATCGTGGTGACGGGGCGTTTGCCCGTGGACGACCTCTACGCGCCCTTACTGGCCTCTGGGGTCGCTATCTCACGCGTGGGCGATTGCCTGCAACCGTCTTCCATCGTCGATGCGGTCTATTCGGCGCATCGCTTTGCGCGGGGATTTGGGGGGCCTGTGGAGGCCGTACTGCGGCGCGAGAAGCCACCGCTGAAAGGATTATTATGACCGATTCCGCCCCACGCAAACGCAGCGCGACCCGTGGTCCGCGCACGATGGGGGCGTTGCATCAATCGCCGTTCGGGCAAGTGCCGCGTCCCTATCCGCCGACCGAAGTGCTGTCGGCGGATCATGAGATGGCGATCCACGCTTCGGCTTTGCGGGTGTTGGCCGAGATTGGCATGGCAGTGCTGGAGCCACGTGCGCGGGAATTGTTCGCGCGGGCGGGTGCGCAGGTTTCGGGCGAGACGGTGCGGCTGGATCCGGATCTGCTGACCAGCCTGCTGTCAACAGTACCGCCCACCTTTGCGCTAGAGGCGCGCAATCCGGCCCGGAACTTGCGATTTGGCGGGGCGGATTGCGTCTTCGCCTCGGTCGGTGGCCCGGCCTATGTGATGGACAATGAGGGCGGTCGCCGCACAGGCAGTTTTGCCGAGATGCAGGATTATCTGAAGCTGATCCAAAGCCTGAACGTGATCCATCAAAGCGGCGGTAATCCGTTTGAGCCGATGGATCTGCCCGCGGACACCCGTTACCTTGATTGTTTTCACGCGCAAATTCGCCTGCTGGATAAGAACTGGCAGACCGAAACCTTGGGGCAGCAGCGCACGCTGGACGGCATCGAGATGGCGGCGATTTCTCTGGGGACGACGCCGGAAGCCTTGCGCGAGCGCCCCTGTCTGCTGGGCATCATCAACACCAACTCGCCGCTGCAACTGGATATTCCGATGGCTGAGGGGCTGATCACCATGGCGGAATACGGACAAGTCGTAGTGATCACGCCGTTCACTTTGGCAGGCGCGATGAGCCCAGTGACGCTGGCGGGCGCGCTGGTGATGCAACATGCCGAGGCGATGGTCGGCATCGCGCTGACCCAGATCGTGCGGCCGGGCGTGCCGGTGATGTATGGCGGGTTTACGTCCAACGTCGATATGCGCTCGGGTGCGCCTGCGTTTGGCACGCCGGAATATACCAAGGCGGCGCAGGCCTCGGGGCAGTTAGCGCGGTTGATCGGGGTGCCGTTTCGGTCGTCCAATGTGAATGCCGCGAATGAGGTCGATGCGCAGGCGGCGTACGAGTCGCAGATGTCGCTGTGGGGCGCGATGATGGGTGGGGCGCATCTGATCGAACATGCGGCGGGATGGCTGCACGGTGGGCTGACGGCGAGTTTTGAGAAGCTGATTGTCGATGCCGAGATGCTGCAGATGATGCAGGAGTACTTCACGCCGCTGGTGGTGGATGAAGCGACTTTGGCCTTTGACGCGATCCGCGAGGTGGGGTCAGGCGGGCACTTCTTCGGGTCGGATCATACCATGAGCCGCTATGAGCAGGCGTTCTACACACCGCTTCTGTCGAATTGGGATAACCATACGACATGGCTGGGCAAGGGCGGCATCAAGACACGCGAGCGGGCGAATTTGGTTTGGAAGCAGATGCTTGCGGAATATGAACAGCCACCGCTGGACTCTGCGATTGATGAGGCGCTGGGGGCTTTCGTGGCACGGCGCAAGGCTGAAGGCGGCGCGCCGATGAATTAGGCGGGCATCGCTGCCCGCCTTGATTTAGCTTTTCATCCCGTCCCAAAAGCCTTTGACTTTGGAGAAGAACGAACTGCCTTCCGGGTTGTTGTCCGTCGCCAAAGTGTCGAATTCCCGCAGGATTTCTTTCTGACGCGCGGTCAGGTTGACCGGCGTTTCCACCGCCAACTCGATCACCATATCGCCGGAACCTCCGCCGCGCAGCGCGGGCATACCCTTGGCACGCAAGCGCATTTGCTTGCCGGTTTGCGCGCCCGCAGGCACTTTGACGCGGGATTTACCGCCGTCAATCGTCGGCACTTCGATCTCGCCACCCAGGGCTGCGGTGGCCAGAGTAATCGGCACGCGGCAGAACAGATGCACCCCGTCGCGTTGGAAAATCGCGTGCTCTTTCATCTCGATAAAGATGTAGAGATCACCCGACGGCCCGCCGCGCATCCCGGCTTCGCCTTCGCCCGCAAGACGAATACGGGTGCCAGTTTCCACCCCTGCCGGGATGTTGACGGAAAGCGAGCGATCTTTCTCAACCCGGCCATGCCCTGCGCAGTTTTTGCAGGGGTTTTTCACCATCTGCCCGGCACCGTTACAGGTGGGGCACGTGCGTTCCACGGTGAAGAAACCCTGCTGCGCGCGGACCTTGCCCATGCCGGAACAAGTGGGGCAGGTGACGGGTTCAGCGCCGCCTTCGGCCCCAGTGCCGTGACAGATATCGCAGGTCACGGACGTCGGCACGTTGATGGTTTTCTGAACGCCTGCAAAAGCTTCTTCCATGCTGACGCGCAGATTGTAGCGCAGGTCAGACCCGCGCTGCGCCCGCGAACGCCCACCGCCGCCACGCCCGCCGGTGAAGTTGCCGAACAGGTCTTCGAACACGTCCGAGAACGCAGAGGCGAAGTCGCCGTTGCCGCCCGCATAACCGCCACGTTGACCGCCGCCGCCCATGCCACCTTCAAACGCCGCATGACCATAACGGTCGTAAGCCGCCTTTTTGTCGGCGTCTTTCATCACCTCATAAGCTTCGTTCAGCTCTTTGAACTGAGCTTCGGCGTTGGGATTGTCGGAATTGCGGTCGGGGTGAAGCTCTTTCGCTTTCACCCGGTAGGCCTTCTTCAAATCCTCTGCGGAAGCGCCCTTGGAGGCACCGAGAATGTCGTAATAATCGCGCTTTGCCATGCAAAACCCCTTCACGGGAACGCGGCAGGGCGGCCCTTAGCTGGGCCGCCCTGTTTTGGTTCCTGGCGGCTTATTTCCGCTTGTTGTTCCCGAGATCTTCGAAGTCAGCGTCGATGATGTCTTCATCCACGCCGCGCTGATCATCCTCATCCTTGCCTTCGGCTTGGTCTGCCGAGGCTTTATAGATCGCCTCGCCCAGCTTCATCGCCGCTTCGGTCAGGTTCTGGATGCCGCCTTTGATCTTGCCAGCGTTTTCGGTCGCCAGCGCATCTTCCAGCGCCGACATTGCCAACTCGATCACTTCAACGGTCGAAGGATCAACCTTGTCAGAGTGTTCGGCGAGCGAGCGTTTGGTCGAATGCAGCAGGCTTTCGGCCTGATTCTTCGATTCCACCAGCTCTTTACGCTCTTTATCCGACTCGGCGTTGGCCTCGGCGTCTTTCACCATTTTCTCAATATCCTCGTCGGACAGACCGCCCGAGGCTTGAATGGTGATCGCTTGCTCTTTGTTGGTGCCTTTGTCTTTGGCCTTCACCGACACGATGCCGTTGGCGTCGATGTCGAAGGTCACCTCGATCTGCGGCAGACCGCGCGGAGCCGGCGGAATGCTTTCCAGATTGAACTGGCCCAGCATTTTGTTGTCGGCAGCCATTTCCCGCTCGCCCTGGAACACGCGAATGGTCACGGCGTTCTGGTTGTCTTCTGCCGTCGAGAACACTTGCGACTTTTTGGTCGGGATCGTGGTGTTGCGGTCGATCAGGCGGGTGAACACGCCACCAAGAGTTTCAATGCCCAAGGACAGCGGAGTCACGTCCAACAGAACCACGTCTTTGACGTCGCCTTGCAGAACGCCCGCTTGGATCGCGGCACCAGCGGCCACGACTTCATCGGGGTTCACACCCTTATGCGGCTCTTTACCGAAGAACTTTGTGACTTCTTCCAGCACGCGCGGCATCCGGGTCATACCGCCAACCAGAACCACCTCATCAATGTCACCGATAGAGATGCCAGCGTCTTTCAACGCAGCAGCGCAGGGCTTCATCGACTTTTTGACCAGATCATCGACCAAAGATTCCAGCTTGGCGCGGGTCAGTTTGACCACCAAGTGCAGCGGCTGGCCGGTGTTTTTGTCCATGCTGATGAACGGCTGGTTAATCTCGGTCTGCTGGCTGGACGAAAGCTCGATCTTCGCTTTTTCAGCCGCTTCCTTCAGACGTTGCAGCGCCATCTTGTCCAAGGACAGATCAACGCCATGCTCTTTCTTGAACTCATCCGCCAGGTAATTGACGATGCGCATGTCGAAGTCTTCACCACCAAGGAAGGTGTCGCCGTTGGTGGATTTCACCTCGAACAAACCGTCGTCGATTTCCAGAATGGTGATGTCGAAGGTACCGCCGCCAAGGTCATAAACCGCGATGGTGCGGGCTTCTTTTTTATCCAGACCGTAGGCCAGTGCGGCGGCGGTCGGTTCGTTGATGATGCGCAAAACTTCCAGACCAGCGATGCGGCCTGCATCTTTGGTGGCTTGGCGTTGCGCGTCGTTGAAATAGGCTGGCACCGTGATCACGGCTTGGGTGACGGTTTCGCCCAGATACGATTCAGCGGTTTCTTTCATCTTTTGCAGGATGACAGCCGAAACCTGCGCCGGAGAATACTTCTCACCGCGCACTTCGACCCAAGCATCACCGTTGCCGCCGTTGGTGATCTTGTACGGCATGTTCTTCTGGTCCTTGACGATAACCGGATCGTCATGACGACGCCCGATCAAACGCTTGACCGCAAAGATGGTGTTCGACGCGTTCGTGACAGCCTGCCGCTTTGCAGCTTGGCCGACCAGACGTTCGGTTTCTGTATAGGCGACGATCGACGGCGTGGTGCGCGCGCCTTCCGAGTTTTCGATGATCCGGGGTTGCGATCCGTCCATGATGGCGACGCAAGAGTTGGTCGTCCCGAGGTCAATCCCAATGACTTTGGCCATAAGT
>JBKJTI010000137.1:0-27439 GCA_046590425.1 Cypionkella sp.
AAAGCCCACGCGAATTTGTCGCAACCGCTAGTGACAATCCTTTCCGATTCCTTTAGATGCACGCCCATGCAGGAGCGCGTCATGACCACAGCCCACCTGGCAGCGCATCCTGAGAAAAGGGAGAGTGCCGCAATGAAAGCCGAAACCTTCTTGCCAGACGATTACCGTCCTGCCGAGGATGAGCCTTTCATGAACGACCGGCAGCTGGAATATTTCCGCCGCAAGTTGCTGACCTGGAAGCAAGAGCTGCAGGGCCAATCCGCCGAGACCATCGACAATCTGCAAGACAGTGGCCGCAATGTGCCCGACATCGCCGACCGTGCCTCGGAAGAAACCGACCGCGCGCTGGAGCTGCGCACCCGCGACCGCCAACGCAAACTGGTGTCGAAGATCGACGCCGCCTTGCGCCGGATTGATGCCAGTGAGTTTGGCTACTGCGAAATGACCGGCGAGCCGATCAGCCTGAAACGCCTCGACGCTCGTCCCATCGCCACCATGACGCTGGAAGCGCAGGAAAAGCACGAGCGCCGCGAGAAGGTCCACCGCGACGATTGAGCCGCTTGCGGCCAGCGCTGCAATGCGAAACAGATAGCGCCAGATCGAAAGGTCTGGCGTTTTTTGTTTGGAGGCGGGCATGAGCATCGCAGGGCAACAGATCACGGTGTTGGGCGCGGGTGTCGGCGGCCTCGCCGCAGCCCTCGCCTTGGCGCAAAAAGGCGCGGTGGTCACCGTGCTTGAGCAAGCCGACGCCATCCGTGAAATCGGCGCGGGCCTGCAAATCTCGCCCAATGGTGCTGCGGTGCTGCGGGCCCTTGGCCTTGGTACGGCGCTGGATGCCGCCTCGATGCGCGCGCAAGCGGTGGAGTTGCGCGATGGCCGCGATGGCGATCTGGTGCTGCGCCTCGATCTCGCCCGCCTGCGCCCGCAACAGGGATATCATTTCCTGCACCGCGCTGACCTGATCGACCTTCTGGCGCAAGCCGCCCGCGCGGCAGGCGTGCAGATCCGTCTGCTGCAAAAGATCGACACCGTCGATCTCTCTGGCCAGCGCCCCCGCATCGTCACGGCGCTGGGGGCCGAATCCCAGCCCAGCCTGCTGATCGGCGCCGACGGCTTGCATTCCAAAACCCGTACCGCGCTGAATGGCAAAGTCGCCCCCTTCTTCACCCGCCACGTCGCATGGCGCTGCATCATCCCCGCCGAACCGGGCGCCGCCCCGGTGGCCGAGGTGCATATGGGGGCAGGCCGCCATCTGGTCAGCTACCCTTTACGCGGCGGTACCCTGCGCAACATCGTCGCAGTCGAGGAACGCAACGCCTGGGTCGACGAAAGCTGGTCGCTGCGCGACGATTCGCTGGAGATGAAACTGGCTTTTGAGTCCTTCAGCCCCCGCGTGCAAAACTGGCTCGACTGCGCGCAGGATGTCTATGTCTGGGGCCTGTTCCGTCATCCTGTCGCGCAAAACTGGAGCAAGGTTCTTTCCGAAGGAGCCACCGTGATCCTCGGCGACGCCGCCCACCCCACACTGCCCTTCCTCGCCCAAGGGGCGTCAATGGCGCTGGAGGATGCATGGCTGCTCGCCGATCGCCTCGCAAACCTGCCCCTCGCCGGGGCCCTCACCGCCTACCAATGCGCCCGCAAACCCCGCTGCACCCGCATCGTCGCCGCCGCCAATGGCAATGCCAAGGCCTACCATTTGTCCGGCCTGCAGCGCAGCATCGCCCACACCGCCCTGCGCCTTGGTGGGATGATCGCCCCCAACCTCGCCCTGAACCGCTTCGAGTGGCTTTACGACTACGATGTCACGCAAAGCTGACTTTAAGGTCATCCTCTGTGCTCAAATATCCCCGCCGGAGGCTCCTTTGGCTGACTGCGGAAGCCTCCGGCGGGGATATTTAGACCAGTCTGAAAGCCCTTAGCGCTCGCGCCACCAATCTTGCGCCTGCAGCTTCCAATAGTTCGCTTGCGCCACAGCCAGCCCCAAAGACCCGCCCGCCCAGTCCAGCCCAAAACCTGCAAACATCGCGAGGCGGTCGCTTTCGCCCAGGATCGCCTCGGCCAGGACCTTGCCTGCAACGGCGGTGGTGTTCAGCCCATGGCCGCCAAAGGCGGTGATATGCCAAGCGCCGGGGTCCATCACCCCCACCTGCGGCATCAGATGCCGGGCATAGCCCATCTGGCCCGACCAACTGAGTTCCGTCCGCAAACCCGCAAGTTGTGGAAACGCCCCGATCATCTCACGGCGCAATTCCTGCGCCACCCCGGCCGCCGAGGCCGCCCGCGTGGTGATCCGCCCGCCCCAGAGCAGCCGATTGCCGCCCTCGATCACCCGGTAATAATCCGATGCACGGCGGTCATCCAGCACAGCCTCACGCGTGCGAATGGCCGATGCGATCAGATCGGGGGCTGCTTCCGACACCATCATATACGTCGCAATCGGCAGCACTGCGCGTTTCAGCCGAGGCACCAGCCCATCGGTATAGCCTCCGGTTGCGAAGACCACGCGGGGGCCGCGAGCCTCGCCCTGCGCCGTCTTGATCACCTTCTGCGCGGCCTTGAACCGAGCCTGCGTGGCGGGCGAGCCTTCATAAATCCGCCCGCCCAGCCGCTCCAATTCCGCAGCCAGCCCGCGCAGATAGTTCAACGGGTGGATGTGAAACGCCTGCCGATCCGCCAGCCCGTGGAAATAGCGATCACTGACCAGCCGCTCGCGGATCGCGGCGCGGTTCAGATAGGTCAACTCATAGCCAAAATCCTGCGCGAATTCCGCCGCGTAAGCGTGCAGATCATCGGCGCGGTCAAAGCGGCGCAGGTTCAACAGGCCCGAAATCGGATCAGCCCCTTCAATCCCCAAATCGCGGATATACTCCCGCACCCGGTCCACACCTTCAATCGTCAGACGGTGCAGCGCACGCGCGGCTTCCACGCCCACCCGCGCCGCAATATCTTCCGATCCGCAGGCAAAGGCGGGCGAGACGATGCCGCCATTGCGCCCCGAAGCACCCCAGCCCACCACTTGCGCCTCCAGCACCAGCGGTTTTAAGCCACCCCGTGCGAGTTCCAGCGCGGTCACAAGGCCCGCCAGCCCACCGCCGACCACGATCACATCGGCCTCCTCAACCCCGTGCAGCATAGGGCGGGCGCGGCTCTCGGTCAGACTTTGCGCGTAATAGGTCGCAGGATAGGGCAGGGACATAGTGAATTCCTTCTGGCTGCCCCGGTTGTTGCGCTCTGGCATGGGCGTGTCAATCGGCCCTGATGCTGCAATAATGCCAATGCCTTGGGCAAAATGTCGGGCTCGATGGCCGCTTGGTCCGGCACAACGTCGCGGCGTTTTCAGTTGCTTTCAGACAGGCTTGCGCTAGCGTTTTGCCCAGCACTCCATTTTGCCCTCAATTTGCTTTGATCGCTTGGCGCAGAGGTGACGCGATGCTGCGATTTCTGGCTTTTCTCGCTTTGGCGGCCTGTGGCGAGGTGGATTTCGATCACGCCCAGGCAGGCAAGCTGAGCGGCACCGTGCTGGTGATGTGGGTGGGCGAAACCGAGGCAGGCGAGGGCGATGGCCGCTTCGTCTATGTCCCCTCGGCCACGCCCTTGCGGTTTGAGCGGGCCAACCCGCAAGCCACGCTGAATACCATTCAACCCGAGATGATGTATACCGACGGCGGCTCTATCCCGGCTTTGGCGCAGGTGTTCAAAGGCTTCTCGCCTTGGGGCTATGCGCCCGCCTATATCGTGCATGACTGGCTGTTCGTGGCGCGCAAATGCGTTAACGACAACAGCGCCAATCTCGATCAGGTGGTGGTGGCGCAGATGCCCTTCGCGGAATCGGCCACCGTCGCGGCAGAGGTGATCAAGACCCTGATCGCCACCAACACCGTCGCGCCAAACGATGTCGCCCCGCAGTTGATTGCCTCGTCCGTGGCCGGCCCCATCGCCAAATCCCGCTGGAATGAGGTCGGGGCCTGCGCCCGCGACAAGGTCAAACCCGCACATATCGACATGATCCGCCGCGCGCTTCCGGCACCGCCGGGTGCACGGTCGGCGCAGCGGCTCGCGAAGGGCCCGGTGGCGCAGATCGTGCAGGTGATCGACTTCGGCGCGCCCTGATGCGGCTCAGGCGTCGAGTTCAATCCAGACCGGCACATGATCAGACGGCTTGTCGCCCGCCCGCACCTGTTTGTCGATCTGGCAGTCTTGCAGCAGGTCGGCGGCTTGTGGCGACAGCAGCAGATGGTCAATGCGGATGCCGTTGTTGCGCTTCCAAGCCCCCGCTTGGTAGTCCCAAAACGAATACTGGCCGGGGGACTGATTGCGCGCCCGAAACGCCTCGGTCAGTCCAAGGTTCAGCAGCCGCCGCAGCGCCGCACGGCTTGGTGGCAAGTAAAGCGCATCCTCCATCCACAGTTCAGGCCGGGCGGCATCCTGGGCCAGCGGAATCACGTTATAGTCGCCGCAGCACACCAGCGGCTCCTCCAGCGGCAACAGGCTTTCCACCCGCGCCTGCATCCGCGCCATCCATGCCAGCTTATAGTCATATTTCGGCCCCGGCGCCGGGTTGCCATTCGGCAGATACAGCCCGCAGACCCGCACCGCCTTCGCGCCTACCACCGTAGCCTCGATCCACCGCGCCTGCGCGTCGTCGTCATCGCCGGGCAAGCCGCGCACCACATCCTCCAGTGGCAGCTTCGAAAGGATCGCCACGCCGTTGAAACCCTTCTGCCCGTGGGTTTCCACCCGGTAGCCCATGCCCTCGAAAAGCTCGCGCGGGAAACCCTCATCCACCGACTTGATTTCCTGCAAACACACCACATCCGGGTTCGCCGCTGCCAGCCAAGCAGGCAAAGCCTCAATCCGCGCTTTGATGCCGTTGATGTTGAAGGTGGCGATTTTCATGAGGCTTCTCCGCGTTACGCCCCAGTCTTAAGCCGCCGCCTTACGGCAAACAAGCCAGCCAAAGCGCATCCAGCGCGTCAATCTCGGCCACATCAAAAACCGAAAGATCCTCCCAATACCGCCCCGAGGGCGCAAAATACCCCAAAGCCACCTCGCGCGCTCGCGCCGCCTGCACCCGCGCAGGATCAAACGCCAAGGGCCGCACCGCAGCCAAATCCGCCAACCCCGCCCGAGGACACAACAACCGAGACGGCCCCGCCGACAGATTCACCACCGCACAGCCTTGAAGCGCCGCCAGCACCATCAGCCGCACAGATTTCGCCTCAAGACTGCGCAGGGTAATGTCGCTGCGCAACGGATCAGGCGTGCCCACCCCATAGAAATGTGTCTGCCCCGCAGGATAATGCATATCGCAGCCAAACACCGCCAGAACACTGGGCCGCAGCGCATCCAGTGCCCAATACGCCGCCGTATAAGCCATTGTCGCCCCGGCATAAACGAAGCCACCATAGCGGTTCTGCGCAGGCACGAAATCGGCCTCTGTCACCAGAGTTTGCCTTGGCCCCGGCACAGGCGCCCGTGCGGCGTCAAAATCCCACGGATAAACCGCATAATCCCAATCAGGCCGCACCCGCCACGCGTTGTTGATGGCCAAAACGCGGTCAAAGGCCCGAGGCCAGCCCGCCGCCTGCACAACCATAGGGGCCGAGCCCAGCATCAGTACAACAGACATTGCGCCCCCAAATCAGCGACCAAAGCTAGATCACAGCCGTCAGAAATCCAGCGCTAAATCCGGCCCTATATCGAGAATGACGTCCCGCAGCCGCAAGCACTCGCGACATTCGGGTTTTCAATCACAAAGCGCGCGCCGATCAGTTCTTCGCTGAAATCAATCACCGCGTTGGCCAGAAACGGCAACGACACCTGATCGACCAGCACCGATTGCCCGTCGCCCTCGATCACCAGATCATCAGACGCCCGCTCGTCCAGCTTGATGTCATACTGAAAGCCCGAGCAGCCGCCGCCCTCAACCGCCACCCGCAACGCCTTCTTTTCGCCAGTCATTTCGGCAATTTCCGCCAGCCGAGCAAAAGCACGAGGCGTCACACGCGGGGGCAAGTTCAATTCCATGGCATTTCTCTATCCATTGGGGGCTTATTCCGAATATAGGGGAACCCAACGCATACAACAAGAACGGCCCCAAATAGATTGACCCATATGCTTGCCCCTTTCGCCTGCCAACCTGACCAGTCCCGAGGCCGTCTGCACGAAGAACGCATGTCCAGCTTCCGCTCGCCGTTCCAGCGCGACCGCGACCGCATCATCCATTCCTCGGCCTTCCGCCGCCTGAAACACAAAACCCAAGTCTTTGTCGAACATGAAGGCGATTATTACCGCACCCGTTTGACCCATTCGATCGAGGTGGCCCAAGTCGCCCGCACCATCTCGGGCGTGCTTGGCCTGAACACCGATCTGGCCGAGGCCATCGCCCTCGCACATGACCTCGGCCACACCCCATTCGGCCATACCGGAGAAGACGCGCTCGCTCTGCTGATGGCCCCCTACGGCGGTTTCGATCACAACGCGCAAGCCCTGCGCATCGTCACCCGGCTGGAACGCCACTATGCCGATTTCGACGGGCTGAACCTGACATGGGAATCCCTTGAAGGCATCGCCAAACACAACGGCCCGGTTACTGGCCCCAATGCCGACGAAAAACACAGCGGACCGCTGCCCTATGCCCTCGCCGAGGTAAACGCCCAGTGGGACCTCGAACTGCACACCCATGCGTCAGCCGAAGCGCAGGTCGCCGCCATCGCCGATGACGTGGCCTATTCGCACCACGACCTGCACGACGGCCTCCGCTCCGGCCTGTTCGATGAAAACGATCTGATGGAACTGCCCGTCACTGGCCCGGCTTTCGCTGAAGTCGATGCGCTTTACCCCGGCCTCGATAAAATGCGCCGCCGCCACGAAGCCCTGCGCCGGGTGTTTGGCCGCATGGTCGAAGACGTGATCGCGGTGGCCAAAAACCGCCTCGACGCTGCCCAGCCGCAATCGGTCGAAGAAATCCGCGCCATGGGCATGACCATCATCCGCTTTTCCAAGCCGCTCTACCAAGAACTCAAAGCCATCCGCAGCTTCCTGTTCCACCGCATGTATCGCGCGCCCTCGGTGATCGTGATGCGCAAACAAGTCACCGAAGTGGTGAACGGCCTGTTCCCGCTCTACCTCGCCCAGCCCGAGATGCTGCCGCAAGAATGGCGCACCGACATCACCGCCGCGCAGACCGAGACGGAACTTGCCCGATTGGTAGCTGATTACGTCGCAGGCATGACGGATCGGTTTGCCTTGCAAGAGGGGCAAAGGCTGCTGGGGTAGCCTACTTGCTGTTAGGTCATCCTCTGTGCACAAATATCCCCGCCGGAGGCACACAGGGCCAGCCCCGGATGCCTCCGGCGGGAGTATTTCAGCCAATGTGAAAGCCTTAGGTCCCACTCCTACCGCAGCAGATCAACCACTGCCTGATGCCCCGCCTGCACCGCATAATCCAGCGGCGTGGCATGGGCAAAACCCTCATCGCGCAAACTTGCATCGGCCCCACGCGACAGGAGCAACTGCACAACTTCCGCCAATCCCAAAGCCGCCGCGACATGCAAGGGTGTCAGCCCTTGCGGCGACGCCGCATTGATCGCAGCGCCGCCGTCGAGCAAAGCCACAATCAACGGCAGCGGATCTTCGGGGGCGTCGTCGTATTCATCCGCCGCAACTGCCCGTTCGACCGCCGCCTGCACCACTGACCGCCCGTCCTTATCGACAGCGTCCAGCGCCGCGCCCTGCGCCAAAAACCATTGCAACGTGGCCAAACTGCCCAGGTCAATCGCATTGAACAGCCAAGGCTGGCCGACAAAGCTGTCCAAACTCGCGGAAAATCCTGGCCCCAGCCGTGCCAAAAACTCAGTATCCCCGGCTTGCAGCGCCTCAACAATCTGATCGTAATCCGCGATCACCGCCGGGTTTGCGGTGGCCACCGTCATAGGTTTGCGCCGCTGCATAAGTCCGGGCGCTCGCCCGGCTATCCGCCACAGCAGTCGCGCAAAGAAGCCTAAGCGGCCCAGCCAAGAGCGGAATCGGGCAGCGAACATGGGCGGAGTCTCGGGCATGATCACAGCATGTCATGGCAGGCAAAACTTAACAAATCCTGAATGATGCCGTGTTAAGCCTTTGATTTCACGTCGCTGAAAATCTGTCCACACGTGGACACTCAGCTTTTCCGCGCAGCCAGGGCCCAGACCCCCGCGAGAAGGCCGGACAAAATCGCATTCCACCCCGCCATCGAAACCCCCAGCGCAGCCCACGGAACAGCATCGCAGCGCACCGGTTTTCCAACCGCGATATCGGTGTTCAAAAGATCACCCGCACTGACCCCCTTCAAGGTATCGACCGTGCAGGTCGCCAGCCCCGCGAACCAGCCCAATTCGACACCGGCATGATAAAACCCGATCCCCGCCGTGATGACCATGGCCAGCATCCCCAGCAGCGGCAACCCCGCCCCCCGGCTTCGCAAGGCCAGCAGCCCGATCAAGATCGCCACCCCGTGCGGCCAACGCTGATAGAGG
Source organism: Cypionkella sp. (assembly GCA_046590425.1). GTDB lineage: Bacteria > Pseudomonadota > Alphaproteobacteria > Rhodobacterales > Rhodobacteraceae > Cypionkella. Next base: position 8,517 of record JBKJTI010000137.1, read on the forward strand.
CAGAGCACGCAAGGGATCAACCCGCCGAAATACTGGAACGCAAATGCCCCGCCCAGCAAACCCACCGAGCCCAGCGTGGCAATCCAGATCAAAGAACTCCGCGTCATCAAAACCTCACATCATCCGGGTCGCAAGCCAGACCAGCCCGCCGACCACCACCAACCCGCCCACAATCAGCGCCAACCGCCGCTCGATAAAGCCCGCCATAGCCGCCCCATAGCGCTGCAACAGGTAGGCCAGCAGATAAAACCGCCCGCCCCGCGCCACAATCGCCGACACGATGAACCATTTTAGATCGAATGACACCACCCCTGACAGAATCGTGACCACTTTCATCGGCGGCAAATGCGACAGCCCTGATGTGATCAGCATCACCAGAATGGCGGTATCTCCGGTCTGCGCCTTCAACGCCTCAAACGCGCCCAGCTTGCCGTAGAACTCCAAGGCAGGGCGGGCCAGCAGATCAAAGGCGTAGTGCCCGATCATCCAGCCGAAGATGCCGCCCAGCACCGAAGTGATCGTCGCAATCAACGCATAGCGCCAGACCCGATCCGGGCGGGCCAGACACATCGGGACGAACAGCACATCCGCGGGGATTGGAAAGAACGAGCTTTCCACAAACGACACCGCGCCCATCGCCGGCTCGGCATAGCGCGAGCCCGCCCAGTGCAGCGTCCAGTTATACAGCTTGCGAAACATCCAGGCTCTCCGCTTTTCGCGCTCAATGGCCATGCGCGGGCCGCTAGGTCAAGGGGGGGGCTTCCGCGCAACCGGATTGCACTTCACGCGTTGACGGTTAAATTGGCCAAAACAGGGTGGAGTGCAGTTAATGGAATGGCGTGGACGCAGAGGCAGCGGCAATATCGAAGACCGGCGCGGCGTCCGGGGCACGCGCGGGGCCAGCATCGGCGGCGTGGGCGGCATTGGTGTGATAGCCGTGGTGGTGATCGGCTATTTTCTGGGGGTTGATCTGACACCCTTGCTGAATGACAGCCAAACGCAAACCCAGCAGACGGGCACGCCGGTAGAGATAACTGAGGCTGATCAGCAGGCCGGTCAATTCGTCTCGGTCGTACTGGCAGATACGGAAGAAATTTGGACCACCGTGTTCAAGCAGCAACTGCGCGAGACCTATGTTCCAGCCAAGCTGGTGCTGTTCAAGGGCGTAACCAACTCGCCATGCGGCGATGCTTCGGGTGCGACGGGGCCATTTTACTGCCCGGGCGACAAGAAAGTCTACCTCGACACCGACTTCTTCACCACCCTGTCGCGCCGACTGGGGGCGGGCGGCGATTTCGCGATGGCCTATGTGGTGGCGCATGAGATCGGTCACCATGTGCAGGATGAGTTGGGGATTCTGAACAAAGCCAACGAGATCCGCAGCCAGTCTTCGGAAGCGGACAGCAACGAGATTTCGGTGCGGATCGAATTGCAGGCCGATTGTCTGGCCGGGATTTGGGCGCGTGAGGTGCAGCAGACCTATGGCACCATTGAGAAGGGCGATTTTGAAGAAGCCGTCAACGCGGCCAAGCAAATCGGCGATGACACCTTGCAACGCAACGCGGGACAGGTGCCGATGCCGGAAAGCTTTACCCATGGCACCTCGGCGCAACGCTCGAAATGGTTCATCACCGGGCTGAAGTCTGGCGAGCTGAATGCTTGCGACACCTTCAGAACGAATAACCTTTAGCGATGATTTGCTTGCGCAAATCCTGTTGACGCGGACAAGAGGCGCGGCTAAACCGCGCCTCGGATCAGTGAAGAATTGGTCCTGACACTTCGGATCGCTCTGCGGCCCCTACCAAGAAGTGTTAACTGTGCGGGCGTGGCGGAATGGTAGACGCGACAGACTCAAAATCTGTTTTCGCAAGGAGTGCCGGTTCGAGTCCGGCCGCCCGTACCAGCAACCTTCTATTTATACATAGCCATCGACAGCCTGCGCATGCGCAGATTGTGGCAAAGCTGCGGCGATTCATCGTTAACATTAAGAATCACGCCGCAGTTCAAGCGGTTTTATAGTTAGTTTTGAGCATCTTACTGGCGAAATTCGGCAACCGATTCGCAGGACCGCCCCGGTTGACCTAGCGTCATCCTGAACAGTTTCCGTAAATCCGCAGAATTGAGGCCGTCTTGGCAACAGCGTTTTGAGATTGTGGTGAAAGAATGGCAATTAATCTCTGTGATGGTTAAGGTAGTATCGTGATTTTGGCTGGTTTCCGTTCGGGAAACAGTGGCGCGCCTTGCAGGCGGCGACGCGTCGAAAATTTTGGGGCCTAGCGCCTGAAATGCCTGTATTTTTCAAAATGCCCCCCTGTTTTCAATCTCGAAACCCGGTGTCGGATGATACAATCAGGACGTGTAGGCGCCACTTTGACTGGCGGTAATTGTGGCAGAGCGATGCCCAAAAGCTGCCGCAATTATGTCTTTTTTTACTTTGCGCCCGGCAAGACTAACGGTATTAATGTTGGGTCTTACTGGGAAAGACAAAGGCCGTGGGGGCGGTCGTTAGTGGTGATGTGTCGTAAGACACGTGTGGTGTGAGAGATTTGCTGCCTTAGCCTTTGGTTCTGCGACCAAAGGTTTGTCATAAAAATGGTATCTTTTTGACCGGAAACCGATGGTTTCCGAACAGCATCGCTTTTGCTTCACCTCAGACGGCAGGCAACTGGGTGCTCACCTTGGATGAAACCGGGTTTGCGCCTTTTCGGGGTCGCTTCACAGCGATCTGGGCTTGGGTCGGACGAGAGACGGAATTCCGGCTCTCAGGTGAAATGAGGGATAAGACATGCCGGTTTTTGCGCAATTCAACTTCAATGACGTTGACAGCAACGCCTTGGACAGCGCACCGACGTTGGGCGATCAGTTGGGGACTTACCGCAACGGCGCGGTTTCGACTGGCGGGCAGGCCGTACTGGACGGCCAAGACGACATCGTGAAGATCTTTCAAGATCCGGCGTATCAGCTGGATCAAGGCACACTGGGCATCAAGTTCACCTTGGCCGATCAGCCACTGACCGCGACGCAGACCGTGTTGTCTCGCGACAGCGTAGGCGATGCAGCTGGGGGCTATCGCATTGAAATTCAAGCTGATGGCTCGGTGGTGATTAGCCACGAAACCGGCACTGGCACCGAAACATTCGGCACCGGGCCGGGCTTTGCCAATCCAGGTGACGAGATCAACCTTTCCTATTCCTGGGATCAAGGCGGCGCGGGTGGTCAGTTGCAGATCGACAACGTGACCAGCAGCGACAGCTTTCAGGATACCGTACCTAACACGCTGACGATGGATATGGGCGCACTCGATCAGCCGTGGATCGTGGGGGCCGGGCAGGCGAGTTCGGATGCGGGCACGCTGGACAATATCGACCAGAATTTTGCAGGCTCGGTCGATTTGCTCCAACTGTCGGACACCGTTGACAACTTCAATCCCGGCCCCGGCCGCGATGGCATTGTCTATGGCACGGCGGGCGACGATCTGATCGACGCGGCTTACACTGGCGACAATGACGGCGATATGATTGACGCCAACGACGCACTCTTGCCGGGTGATGTTGGCAATGACGACTATGTCATCGCGGGCGAAGGCAATGACACGATTCTGGCGGGCGCGGGCGACGACTACGTTTTGGCTGGCGACGGCAACGACAGTGTCGATGCAGGCACTGGCGATGATTTCATCGAAGGCGGGTTGGGCAACGACACGCTAAATGGTGATGAGGGTAATGACGTTCTGCGTGGCGATCGCGGCGATGACACGCTCTATGGCGGCACGGGCAATGACACGCTGTTCGGGGTGACCGGCAATGATGTGATTGAGGGTGACGCAGGCGACGACAATTTGCATGGTAATGCTGGCAACGACACTATCTTCGGCGGCGCGGGCAATGATGTCATCTACGGCGGCAACCAGAACGATCTGGTTGTGGGCGGCGACGGCAATGATCTGCTGCTTGGCGGTCCGGGCGATGATACGCTGGAAGGCAGTGCGGGCGACGACACGCTGATTGGCGACGACAATGACGATCTGCTGTCGGGCGGCGATGGCGATGATCTTGGCAACGGTGGCATTGGCAATGACACCCTGACCGGTGGCGCAGGCGCAGATACGCTGAGGGGTGACGCTGACGCGGACATCTTCTATGGCGGCGCGGGCGATATGATCGACGGCGGCGAGGCCGGCAACGACTATGACACGCTCGATCTGACCGGCGCTGGCCCATTGAACATCATCTATGACCCGACCAACGCCGAAAATGGCACGGTTCAGTTCCTCGATGCGGACCGCAATGTCACCAGCACCATCAACTTCATCAATATCGAGAATGTCATCCCCTGCTTTACCCCCGGCACGTTGATTGCGACGCCGAAGGGTGAGGTTCCGGTCGAGTTGTTGAAAGCTGGTGATCGCATCATCACCCGCGACAACGGCATTCAGGAAATCCGCTGGACCGGACGCAAGGATATGGGCTGGCACGATCTGGTGGCCAATCCGCATCTCAAGCCGGTGCTGATCCGTCAGGGCAGCTTGGGCAATGGTCTGCCCGAGCGCGATATGATGGTGTCGCCGAACCACCGGGTTCTCGTGGCCAATGACCGCACAGCGCTTTACTTCGACGAGCATGAAGTGCTGGTGTCGGCCAAGCATCTGGTGGCCAGCAAGGGCATTGATGCGGTGAACGCAGTCGGTGCAAGCTACATCCACTTCATGCTTGACCGTCACGAAGTAGTGCTGTCGAACGGCGCTTGGACCGAAAGCTTCCAGCCCGGTGACTACACGCTCAAAGGCATGGGCAACGCACAGCGCGGCGAGATTTACGATCTGTTCCCCGAGTTGAAGACCGATGCGGGGCTGGAGGGCTATCATTCTGCCCGCCGCACGCTGAAGCGTCACGAAGCCATGCTTTTGGTGAAGTAAAGGTTTATGCAGCAAGGCGGTGCCCGCTTGGCACTGACGACGGAACAGGAGGGCTTCGGCCCTCCTGTTCCGCTTGGAATTTGTAAAGTATTTTGCCTATTTGGCTGGATCAATGGCTGACGCCATTAACGCAATCCTTGCCATTCTGGCCGATAATTTCAGATGGAGGAGATAAACAAGCAGTTGTTTGCAAAGCGGTGGCTCAAGTTGTGCTGCCATATTTTGCCTTATTCGTGCCGTGAAAAATCGCTACTTCTCCGCATTTGGGATCACATTCTAAAGCATAGCTACGCGTGAGGCCGGGCAAACAGGATGAATATCGTGCGTATCAAGTTGAATATTTTGAAGAACGCGGCTTGCGCCGTAAAGGTTGTCTTGCCCATCGTGATGGGGGTTTAAGTCGTGGCTACTACCTACTACGGCTTCTACCTCGGCACGTCGACCAACCGGTTGGACCCGACCGAGGGCAACAGCAACAACGAAGGCTACGCGCTTTTTCAGAATACCACTTGGGGGTCATCGACGGCCCCACTGTCGGGCAGTAAAGTCGAGATCACTGCCGGGAACTTTGCGGGTGGCGCGGTCTCGACCTCGCTGGAAACCAACAACAACGCTGAAAACGCGACGCTGGCCACCACCATCGGCGTAACGGCCTACACGCTGGTCTATGATGGTACCGCGATTTACAACGCCACGCTGACCTATGCCGATGGCACGACAGCGACGGTCACGTCCGTTTTGGTGCAGACCACCGACGGGCGTCTTTTCCTGATGCCCGAAAGTACCGCAGTTTCCGACGGCGACACGGCCAAATACGAAAACAAGCCGATCACCTCTATCACCTTCGGGACGGCCACCACCTTCAACAACTTGAACTTTGGCTCTAATCGCGTCGTGACCGCCTTTGATGACGGTTATGTCGATGGCACAGCGGGCAATGATCTGATCGATTCAACCTATGTTGAACCGATCGCCAACGGTTCGGACAGGATCGACAACGCTGATGCCGGTCTTGCAGGCAGCTCTGGCAATGACGACTATGTTCGTGCCGGGGCTGGCGACGACACCGTGCGTGCGGGGGCAGGCAACGACGTTGTCTACGGCGGTAACGGCAATGATTCCATCGAGGGTGGTATAGGCAACGACACAGCTTTCGGTGAAGCTGGAAACGACATACTTTTCGGCGGCGACGGCAACGACAGCCTTGATGGCGGCGCTGGCAACGATTCCATGTCGGGCGGTGCGGGCAATGACACGCTGGCGGGTGGTGCTGGCAATGATACGCTTGATGGCGGCAGCGGCAACGATAGCCTAAGCGGTGGCGACGGCGATGATACGTTCCTGCTGAGCGGCACGTTAGGCAATGACACGATTGTCGGCGGTGAAGCGGGCGAGACGCTGGGCGATACGCTCAACGCGTCGGGCGTGACCAGCAATGTGACACTGACCTTCTCGGGCGCGGAAGCGGGCAGCTTGAGCGATGGCACATCTGCCGCGACATTCAGCGAGATCGAGACGTTCCAGCTGGGTGCTGGCAATGACAGCGTCATCGGCGGCGCGGGCAATGATTCCGTTGATGGCGGCGCTGGCAACGATTCCATGTCGGGCGGTGCGGGCAATGACACGCTGGCGGGTGGTGCTGGCAATGACAGTCTTGATGGCGGCACCGGCATCGACTTTCTGACGGGCGAGGCCGGCAACGACATCTTGACCGGCGGCGAAGGTGCTGACCGCCTTTACGGCGGCGATGACCGCGATACGTTTTACGGCGGCGCTGGCGATGTCGTGGATGGTGGTCAGGGCGGTGACGATTACGATGTGCTCGACCTTACAGCTTATGGCTTTGCGGCCACCAACATCATCTATGACCCACTGAATCAGCAAAACGGCACGGTTGAATTTCTTGATGTCGCTGGCAACGTCACGGGGACGCTCAGTTTCAGCCATGTCGAAAAGGTCATTGCCTGTTTCACGCCCGGAACGTTGGTGCTGACCGCCCATGGCAGCGTGGCAATCGAAGATCTGAAGGTGGGCGATCAGGTGCTGTCCCGCGATCACGGCTTCCAGCCGATCCGTTGGATCGGGCGTCGTGATTTGACAGCTGCAGAACTGGCAGCCGCACCGCAATTCAACCCGGTTCGTATCGCGCAGGGGGCATTGGGTGACGGTCTGCCAGAGCGTGTTATGCAGGTCAGCCCGCAGCATCGGATGCTCATCAATTCGCCACGTGCGGAATTGTTGTTCGGTGAAGCCGAAGTGCTGGCAGCAGCACTGCATCTGATCGGCATGCCGGGAATCACCCGCGCAGCACCAGAACAGATCAGCTACTTCCACATCCTGTTCGACGAACATCAGCTGGTCTGCGCCGATGGCGCATGGAGCGAAAGCTTTCAGCCGGGCCAGCACAGTTTGGCGGGGTTGGAGAGCGGACAGCGTCAAGAGATCTTCGCGCTTTTCCCGGATCTGAGTGCGGGCATGCCCTATCCGGCGGCGCGCATGATGCTGAAATCAAAAGAGGCGCAGATGCTGCTGCATTCTTAAACACCGCAGCGATGGATGCCCGCCTGATTGCACGCGCAGGTCCGGCGGGCATTGTCCAACAGAAACATACCCCAGTCTGGCCATATTTCGAGCACGCGGCAGGATTACGCCCGGTCTTGGAACTACTGGATTGGTCCTACTGTGTGTCTAGCCGTCGCAAAACATCACCGCCTTGCCTCCGAACGCGCGCCCGCGTTGCGGGATGATAAGGAGCGCTGATCATGGCAGTGCTGAACTCTGGTCTCGGCGGCACCTCGGGCTATGGCGAGCAGTCCTTCAAGACCACCGGCGGTTATACCGGGTCTTTGGATGACGGTTCGCGGTTGGTTGATATCTCTGGGGTTTTCGGTTCCGGCGGCATGGATGTCTACGGCAGCCGCTTTACGTCAATCTACATTAACACCAATGGTCTGATCACCTTCTCCTCGGCACAGCCCAGCTATACGCCGGCGGCACTGACCACTTTGGGGCAACCCAGCCTCGCACCGTTCTGGACCGATATCGACATCTCGAAGGGGGGCGATATCTATTGGGATATCGACGCCGCCACCGGCAAAATCACCATCACCTGGCTAAACGTTGCGCCCTATGCTGGCACCGGCACCAACAGCTTTCAGGCAGTGATCACCAATCTCGGCGGCGGCGATTTCGGGGTAGATTACCTGTATAACTCGGTTGGCTTCACCAACGGTTATGCTGGGCAGGCGACGGTTGGTCTCTCGAATGGCACCAGTTCGCAGACTTTGCTTGAAGGTTCGGGCAATGCTGCCTTCCTCGCCACCTATGCGGGCAATGACTTTGACACCAATGATCCGGCTGGCGTCTATTCGATGCAGTTTGAAGCCGGGCACGTTTTTCTGGGCGATGGTGTGGTCGATGGGACCGCTGGCAATGATCTGATTGACACGAGCTATGCTGGCGACCCTGATAGCGACCGCATTGATGCCAATGATGGTACCGGATATTCTGGCACCACGGGTCAGGCCGACTATGTGCTGGCAGGGGCAGGCAACGATACCGTCAACTCCGGTCTGGGCAATGACATCGTCTACGGCGGCAGCGGCAATGATGTGGTCAACGCGGGGACTGGCAACGACAGCGTCTATGGCGATGACGGCAATGACAGTCTGGACGGCTCCAGCGGCAATGACAGCCTGTATGGTGGTGCTGGCGATGACACTTTGTCGGGTGGCACTGCCACCACGGTCACCACCTATACGCCCGTCTACACCGAGGTCACCGCTGCGTTGCAATCGGTTGCAGGCACCAATGGCCGTCCGAATTTTACCGTCAATACCGTATCTGGCGACAATGATCTTACAACCGGCACTTCGGGCACGCTGACCGGGTTCCGGCTTGGCAACACTGACGCGGTTGAGACCCACACCCACACCGCCAGCTCGCAACTGGCGGGCGGGCAGATCCTGTTCAACGCCATCAATGGCAATGAGACGCTGACTATCGTCATCGACGGCGTCACGATCAACCTGAACACCGCCATCGCATCAGGCATGGTGACGTTCAATGGCAACGCGGTCTATGCGATCAATGCTTCTGGTCAGGTGATCCGCATCGGTTCGGGCGCGAGCTCGACCACCAATGGCACGCTCACCATCAACTTACCCTATACCACGCTGGGGCTGACCTCCGGAGGTACCACCACCGGGACGGCGGCGGGCCTGTATTACGAATACTATGCCAACACCAACCCACTGAACGTCGCCGCCGAGGTGGCGGGCGACGATTACCTTTCGGGCGGTTTGGGCAATGACAGCCTGCTCGGCTATGACGGCAACGATACGCTGTTCGGTGATGATGGCAATGACACGCTCGACGGTGGCAATGGCAATGACAGCCTGAATGGCGGCATCGGCAATGACTTTTTGCTGGGTCTTGCAGGCAATGACACGCTTTCGGGCGGCGATGGTCGTGACAGCCTCCAGGGTGGCGCAGATGCCGACAGCCTGACGGGGGATGCGGGCGATGACCTGCTCTATGGTGGGGATGGCAATGACACCCTGGACGGTGGTGCCGACAACGACACGCTCTACGGCGATGCAGGCACCGATAGTCTGCTGGGCGGCACGGGCCACGATAGTCTGTTTGGCGGGGACGGCAACGACACCCTGGACGGTGGTGCCGACAACGACACGCTCTATGGCGATGCAGCCAATGACAGCCTGTTGGGCGGCACGGGCAACGACAGTCTGTTTGGCGGGGACGGCAATGACACCCTGGACGGTGGCGCGGACAACGACACGCTTCACGGCGATGCAGGCACCGACAGCCTGTTGGGGGCTGCTGGCCACGACAGCCAATTTGGCGGCGTGGGCAATGACACGCTGTCGGGCGGCGATGGCAATGACAGCCTTGATGGCGGCACCGAGGCTGACAGCCTCAGCGGCGATGCGGGCAATGACACGCTGAACGGCGGGGCCGGGGCCGACTTGCTCTACGGCGGCGCGGGGATGGATTACGCCGATTACGCGGGCTCGGGCGCTGCGGTTACCGTCAATCTCACAGCGGGCACCGGCCTTGGCGGCGATGCAGCGGGCGATGTGCTCAGTGGCATCGACGGCATTTTTGGCTCGGCCTTTGACGATACGCTGCTGGGTTATGACGGCGAAGGCACGCTGCCGGGCGATCTGTGGACCAATGTACTTTATGGTGCTGCGGGCAATGACAGCATCGACGGCCGCGCTGGTTCGGACAGCCTCTATGGCGGCACTGGCAACGATACGGTGATCGGCGGCGCTGGCAATGATCTGGTCGATGGGGGCGACGGCACTGACAGCCTGACTGGCGATGCGGGCAATGACAGCTTGGTTGGTGGGCTTGGCAATGACAGCCTGTATGGTGGCGCGGACAACGATCTGCTGAACGGTGGCGATGGCAATGACCTGCTGTTTGGTGGGCTTGGCAATGACGTGGTTTATGGCGACGCAGGCAATGACACGCTGCATGGTGATGCCGGAGCAGATACGCTTTACGGTGGCGCGGGCGATGAGCAGTTCCTAGTTGGTGGCAATTCCAACGCTTTCGGTGACGTGGTCGACGGCGGTGAAAACAGCGGTGACAATGACGTCCTCGATCTGACCAGTTGGGGTTGGGCGCGAACCAATATCATCTACGACTCGATGAACCCCGAGAATGGCACAGTCGAGTTTCTTGATGGTGCGGGGCTTGTGATCGGCACAATGACCTTCTCGAATATCGAGAAGGTTATTCCCTGCTTCACCCCCGGCGTGATGATCACGACGGGTCGCGGGGATGTCGCGGTTGAAGATTTGCGCGTGGGCGATCTGCTGGTCACCCGTGATCACGGGCTGAAACCGATCCGCTGGATTGGCAGCCGTAGGCTGGGGCTGGGCGATCTGATCGCGCACCCGCACCTGCAACCCGTAAAGATCGGGCAGGGCGCGCTGGGCTGTGGCTTGCCGCAGTGTGATACGTTGGTGTCGCCGCAGCACCGGATGTTGATCGAAGGCGCATTGCCGGAAATGCTGTTTGGCGAGGCCGAGGTGCTGGTCGCCGCCACGCATCTGACCACACTGCCGGGTGTCGCGCAGGTTTTGCCGCCGGGCGTGACCTATATTCACCTGCTGTTGGAGCATCACGAGATCATCTGCGCCAACGGCGCATGGACCGAAAGCTTCCAACCCGCCGAGCGGATGCTGGATGCGATGGAAGACGGGCCACGCGCCGAAATTGCAGCATTGTTCCCCGAGCTTATGGCGGATCACGCCGACTACCCGGCGGCGCGTCTGACATTGAAAGCGCATGAGGCCAAGGTGCTGCTCTCGGCGTGATTTCCTGATTTCCGTACCGGAAATCACTGGCTAGCCTTGCCGCCCCGCACGCCACGCCGCCCAAGCTTCTGGCGTGTCCAGATCGGTCAGCGCATGCTGATCGGGCAGGGCGATCAGTTTGACCCGGGCTTGGTGCCGGTTAAGAAGGCTGCGCGCGCCTGCATCGCCGCGCAAGTCCTGCAATGCCCCCCGCAAATCTGGCGGAAAAATCACCGGATGGCCCGGCCTGCCGTCGGCACTTGTCCCACGCAGAATGGCGTCGGGCCTCTGATCGAAAGCCCCGATCATCACTGCCAAATCCTCTGCATCCAGCTCGGGCATATCCCCCGGCAGGATCATAAGCGCACCCTGCGCCGCCGCAGCCCCGCTGCGGATCGAGGCCGCCATACCCTCAGCCGCATCTGGCACCGGCAGCACGGTCAAATCCAAGCCCGCCAGCGCCTGCATCCGTGGAAGATCACCCACGCGTAGTGTCACAATCACCCGCGCGCAAACCTGCCGCGCCAACCGCGCCTGCCTGCGCAGCATCGGCTCGGCATCGACCCATTCCAACAGCTTATCGCCGCCGCGCATCCGTTGGGCGGCTCCTGCGGCGGGGATGAGGATGGTCAGGGTCATCGGGCAAAAGTGGCGCAAACAAAAACGCCGGTCAAGCGACCGGCGTTTTGCTGTAGTTCAAGCCAAGCTTCAGCCACGCATCCGCGCACCGTCGCCATCAAACAACGGGGCCAGATGCACAATCGCTTTGCGGCGCTCACCCAGGATTTCGATCTCGCATTCCAGACCATCCTGCACCTTGTCGGCAGGCAAGAAGCCCTGTGCCACGGATTTTCCGGTGAAATGGCTGAACCCGCCAGAGGTGCAAAAGCCAACCACCGCGTCCTCAAGCCAAATCGGCTCCCATGCGACGACGTCGGCATCCTTGGCATCAACGATGAAGCTGACCAGCTTGCGCTTCGGACCCGAGGCCTTCTCGGCAGTTGCTGCCGCCTTGCCGATCCAGTCGGCGTCTTTGTTCCAACGGATGAAGCGATCCAGCCCGGTCTCGCAGGGGGTATAATCCGGCGAGAATTCACGCCCCCAAGAGCCAAACCATTTGTCCAGCCGCAAAGACATCATCGCGCGCATTCCGAATGGGCGCAGTCCCAGATCCGCGCCTGCCGCGTTCAAAGTATCCCACAGATGACGCACCGACATGTGATCGCAGAAAATCTCATAGCCCAAATCCGCAGTATAGCTGACGCGCTGCACGATGCAATTTGCCATCCCCACCGTCATCCGCTTCACATCCATGAACTTGAACGCAGCCCCCGACACATCCGTGCGGGTCACGCGAGACAACAATTCCCGCGCATTTGGCCCGGCAATCTGGAAACCCGAGCGTGCATCCGAGACGTTCTCCACCGTCACCCCATCCATCATGTTCTGCTCGAACCAGCGATAGTGCCAGCCTTGCGCACCATAGCTGGCGGTCAGTTGGAATTCGGTTTCCGACAGGCAAGACACCGTGAAATCACCAATGATCTTGCCGGAATGTGCCAGCATCGGCGTCAGGCTCAGGCGACCCACTTTCGGGATATTGCCCGCCATGATCTTATCCAGCCACGCCCGCGCATTCACACCCTTGACGATATACTTGCCGAAATTCTGCAACTCGTTGATGCCGACGCCCTCGCGCACCGCCATCACTTCCTGCCGCGTCGCCTCCCAAGCGTTGGAGCGTTTGAACGTCGGTTCCTCATATGTGGGCTCGCCGGGCAGGGCATAGTAGTTTACCACTTCCAACCCGTATTGCTGGCCCCAGACCGCGTTCAAAGCGGTGTTGGTGTCATACATCGGCGTGGTGCGGAACGGGCGCGCTGCCGGGCGCTCCTCGTTCGGGTAGCCGACCGAAAAGCGCATCTGATAGTTCTCGATCACCTTCGGCACGGAATAGCCCGGCGTGGTCCATGTGCCGAAACGCGACACATCAAAGCCGCGCGGGTCACGTTCGACCTCGCCCTCGATCATCCACTGCGCCAGCGCCAGCCCCATACCGCCGCCTTGGCTGAAGCCCGCCATCACCGCACAAGCCGACCAGTAGTTCTTCAGGCCCTGCACCGGTCCGATCAGCGGGTTGCCATCGGGGGCAAAGGTGAACGGCCCATGGATCACGCGCTTGACGCCCGTGCGTTCCAGCACAGGGAAGCGGCGATAGGCGAAGTTTACGGAATCTTCAATTTTATCAAACTGTTCATTCAGCAATTCATGGCCGAAATTCCACGGCGTGCCGTCCAAAGACCACGGCTCACAGGGCTTTTCGTAGAAACCGATACACAGCCCCCGGCCCTCCTGCCGCAGATAGGATTCCCCACCCGGATCCATCACATGTGGAAACTCACGGCCAGATTTCAGGATCTCCATAATTTCCGGGATATCGTCCGTGACCAGATACTGGTGCGCCATCGGCAAAAGTGGCAGATAAACCCCGGCCATCGCGCCAATTTCCCGCGCCCAAAGGCCGCCCGCGTTCACCAGATGCTCGCAGTAGACCGTGCCTTTTTCAGTGACAACTTCCCAGCCTTCGGCGGTCGGGTTGGTTTCCAAAACGCGGTTGTGCAGCACAATCTCGGCCCCGCCCATCCGCGCCGCTTTGGCATAGGCATGTGTCGTCCCTGACGGGTCCAAATGCCCATCCAACGGATCATAAAGCGCGCCGATGATGCCTTCGAGGTTGACCATGCCGTCGGTGAACTTGTTGATCTCCTCCGGCCCCAGAATTTCGGTATCCAGACCCATATAGCGGTGCTTGGCGCGCTCGGCCTTCAACTGGTCAAAGCGTTCCTGATTGTCGGCCAAAGTGATGCCGCCAACATGATGCAGCCCGCAGGACATGCCGGTGATCGCTTCAAGCTCTTTGTAAAGCCGGATGGTGTAGCCCTGCAGCGCCGCCATATTGGTGTCGCCATTCAAAGTATGAAACCCGCCTGCCGCGTGCCAGGTCGAGCCGCTCGTCAACTCCGACCGCTCGATCAGCATCACATCCGACCAGCCAAGCTTGGTCAGGTGATACAGCACCGAACAGCCGACAACGCCGCCGCCGATGACAACAACGCGGGTATGGGTTTTCATTTGGGAATCCTTCCAAGCCAGCAGGGACATGCCCTTTTTCCCCTGAATAAGCCGTCTGGCACAAATCACCGCGCCGTCAGCGACAAAAATGCGTCGCAAATGTCACCTGAGCGTGGCTGTGGACCACAAGCACGGTTCATTGTAGCAAGAGCCCAGCAAACGGAGGCGGATATGCTGGGCAAACTTTGGCCAATTCTGATCGGCGTCGCGGTGGTGCTTGCCGCCCTTGTGGCGATGCGCCCCCTGCTGCCGATTGACGAGACCCGCTATCTGTCGGTCGCATGGGAGATGTGGCTGTCCGGCGATCCGGTGCATCTGACCAAGAATGGCGAGATGTATACCCATAAGACGCCATTGCTGTTTGCGCTGATCAACTTTGTCTGGCTGGTCACCGGAGTATCCGAATTTGCTGCCCGCCTCGTCGGTCCCGCTTGTGCTGTTGCCATGGTCGCAGGCACCGCGATGCTGGCCCGCCACCTGTGGCCCGCGCAAGATCTTCGCATCCGTGCGGCACTGATCCTGTGCGGCTTCCCGGTGTTCCTGATCTACGGCTCGGCCACGATGTTTGACGCGCTTTTGGCGCTTGGCGTCTTGGGCGGCATCGCTGCAGTCTGGAGCATCGGGCAGGGCAGGGGCGGCTGGCTGGGGTTTGGCCTTGCGCTGGCGTTCGGCGTCTACGCCAAAGGCCCGGTGACCCTTGTGCATCTGATGCCTGTGCTGCTGACCATGCCCTTTTGGGCACCGAACCCGCCCAAAGCGATGCAGATCGCCAAGGGCTTCGGTGGCGCGCTACTTGTCGCGCTCGCCCTGATCGCGCTCTGGCTCGTTCCCACACTCATCACCGCCACCCCCGAATTCCGCACCGAACTTTTGTGGACGCAATCCGCCGCGCGCGTCGCGGGTGGTATGGCGCACGACCGCCCGTTCTGGTTCCTCGTCGCCCTGTTGCCGCTTTTGCTGTTCCCATGGGGCTGGTCGATCCGGCTGTGGCGGGGGCTCATTGGCACATGGAGCGACCCCGCCATTAAACTTTGCGTGATCTGGGCGGCCTCGACCCTGATTCTGTTTTCGTTGATTTCGGGCAAACAAGCTCACTACCTGCTGCCCGCATACCCTGCGATGGCGCTGCTATTTGCCCACGCCTCAACCCGTGCCAAATCCGGCAGCATGGCATGGGTGGCCTTGCTGCTGATCGCCGCCGGGGCGGGGGCCATTGGCCTTGGCCTGATCCCCGCCAACGCCGATATTGCCCAGTTCGCACCCTACTGGCCGCTGACCGCCTTCGCAGCGCTGTGCATCATCCTGTCCCTGCAGATCTGGCGAATGCCGCGAATCCCCGGCCATCTTCTGGCGGGTGCAGGCTTGGCTCTTGGGATACACGGCATCATCGTCACAACCGGACTCTATGCCGCTTATGACGGCCAAAGTCTCGCCAACACCCTTGCCACTCACGAGGCTGATGGCCTTGCAGTAATCAACGCGGAGTATAACGCCGAGATCAACTTCCTCGCCCGTCTGACCACAAATGTCACCCTGACCCCCGATCTGCCAAGCCTGACCGCCTGGGCGCAGGCCCACCCGAACGGTGTGTTCTTCGGACGGGTAAAAGAAAACCCGCTGACGGCAGCGCCACAGCAGGTTTTCCATTTCTTCGCACAAGATTGGGGCCTGTGGCCTGCTCGCGCTATTTCTCGGGTATCAGCCCCTTCGGACTGAACCTGAGCACCAGCAGCAGAACCACGCCCAACGTCACCAGACGCAGATGTGGAGCCGCATCAATCAGATGTGCCTTCAGCGCTCCGGCAGGCAGCGGATAGGTCACATAGCCCATGAACACCGGCCCTGCGTTTTCCACAATCAACCACAGCCAGCCCAGCAGCAAGCCGCCCAGCACCGCGCCCCAGTTGTTGCCCGAGCCACCAACGATCACCATCACCCAGATAAGGAAGGTGAAACGCAGTGGCGAGTAGTTGCCCGGCGTCAACTGCCCCTCCATCGAGGTCAGCATCGCCCCCGCCATCCCGACTACAGCCGAACCGATGATGAAAATCTGCAAATGCCGGGCGGTGACGTTCTTGCCCATAGCACTGGCCGAGACTTCATTATCGCGGATGGCCCGCATCATCCGGCCCCATGGGCTGTTCAGCATCCGCTCCGACACCCAGATCAACGCCAGCAAAACCAGACCAAAGATCAGCATATACAGCAACTTGACCAGAATGGTGGAGGCCGAAATCGTCTCGAACCCCCAGTTCTGCGCCCAGCCGACAAACTCGGCCGATTTCTGCAAATCAACCTCGTACGGCACCGGCCAAGGCCGCGGCAGACCGACAAGGTTTTTCACCCCGCGCGACAGCCAATCCTCATTCTTCATCACCGCCAGCACGATTTCGGCAATCCCCAGCGTCGCAATCGCCAGATAGTCCGAGCGCAAACCCAAGGCCACCTTGCCAATCGCCCAAGCCGCAACCCCCGCAAACAGCGCGCCCACCGGCCAAGACAGCAGCGACGGCAGACCAAAGCCGCCGATATTGCCATAGATCGCCGGATTAAACGCCTCAATCGCCGTCACAGCGGGGTCATAAATCGCGCGGTACGCAAAGAAACCACCGATCAGGATCGCCGCCACCGTCCAGTTTCGCGCACGCCCCGCCATCCGCCGATAGGCCGCGACCGCTCCTGCGATCACCGCCAATCCGAACGCAAGGCTCAACAGCAACCGAGGCCCGCCCGCCGCCCAAGCCTCTGGCACAGGTTGGGCCGAAACCACCACCACCGCCAAGCCGCCCAAAGCCACCGAGCCCATGATCCCGGTTGAAAACAACCCGGCGTAACCCCATTGCATATTGACGCCCAAGGCCATGATCGCGCTCAGGATGCCGATATTCAGGATTTGCAGGCTCAGGTTCCAGCTTTGCATCAGCCCGGTCGCTACAAACAACAGGCCGACCCCAGCGAACAACATAACATTCCGGTTCATGTCATTTCCCCTTGAAAATGCCGGTGGGCATGAACAGCAGCACGATGATCAGGATCGAGAAACTGACCGCGAATTTGTAATCGGTGGACAAAAGCTGCACCAGTTGCGTGGGCGCAAGGTCAACGTCCACCAGATACAGCACCACCTTTTTCCACGCATAGGTCACGAACACCTCGGAAAACGCGATGACAAACCCGCCCGCAATCGCGCCCAACGGATTGCCCAAACCGCCCACCACCGCCGCCGCCGCAATCGGCAATAGCAGCTGAAAATAGATGAACGGGCGGAACGACTTGTCGATGCCGTAGAGCGTGCCTGCAATCACCGCCAAAGCCGTGGCGATGATCCATGTCACCATCACCACCTTTTCGGGGTTGATGCCCGACAGCAGCGCCAGATCCTCGTTATCCGAGAACGCCCGCATCGACTTGCCGGTGCGGGTTTTCTGCAAAAACCAGAACAACAGCGCCACGCAGACCGCCGCCATCACCACCGTGATTGCCGTGGTAGATTTGATCGCCAAACCCTCTTGCAGCCCGGTCATGTCCTTGAATTGCTGGGCCGTCATCACAAACCGCCCGCCATCGGCAAAGCTTTGCTCCTCTGGCCCGATGATCATCCGGGTGAGGCCGTTGAAGATGAACATCACCCCGGTCGAGACGATCACCAGAATGATCGAGGCGGCTTTCTTCTGCCGATAGAACCGATACACCACCCGGTCGGTGCCCAGCACGAAAGCGCAGGTGATCGCAATCCCGAAGGGCAGGGCGAGCAGCGCCGTCGGCAACGGCCCGGCGCTGATGCCCATGCTCTGGAACCACCAGGTAATTAGGATCACCCACATCGTGCCAAATGCCATGGTATCGCCATGCGCAAAGTTGGAAAACCGCAGGATGCCGAACACCAGCGTCAGCCCCAGCGCCCCTAGTGCGAGCTGACTGCCATAGGCAAAGCCCGGCACCACGACAAAATTCAGAAAAGCCACAAGGGCGTTGAGCATATCCATGGCCTCAGCCCCCCAAGAACGAACGACGGACTTCGGGGTCGGCAAGCAAAGCCTGCCCCGTGTCGGTAAAGCGGTTGGCACCCTGCACCAAGACATAGCCTTTGTCGGCAATATCAAGCGCTTGGCGGGCGTTTTGTTCGACCATCAGAATGGAAATCCCGGTGCGGGCGACCTCGATGATGCGGTCAAACAGCTCGTCCATCACAATCGGCGACACGCCAGCGGTCGGCTCGTCCAGCATCAAAACCTTCGGCTGCGTCATCAGCGCGCGACCCACGGCGACCTGCTGACGTTGCCCGCCAGACAATTCCCCCGCTGCCTGATAGCGTTTGGCCTTCAGGATCGGGAACAGAGTGTAAATTTGGTCCATCGTATCGGTGATATCATCGCGGCGCAGGAACGCGCCCATCTCAAGGTTTTCCTCCACCGTCATCGAGGTGAAGATGTTCGATGTTTGCGGAACGAAAGCCATGCCTTTGGCCACGCGGGCTTGCGGCGTGAGCTTGGTGATGTCCTCGCCCTCCAGCAGCACCCGGCCACCACGCAGATTTAACATGCCAA
>JBKJTI010000209.1:0-10950 GCA_046590425.1 Cypionkella sp.
CGGCGTCGATATCAAACACGCAACAGACCGGGGTCACCGCGCCCATATCACCGATCTTGCCCGCGATCTGGGCAGCCTTGGGGCATGGGTCCGCCTTCACTACGTCTACCCCTACCCGCATGTCCGCAACCTGATCCCACTGATGGCGGATGGGTTGATCCTGCCTTACCTCGACATTCCGTTCCAACACGCCGACCCCGGCGTTTTGCGCCGCATGGCCCGGCCCGCCGCCGCCGCGCGCACGCTGGATGAAATCGCTGCATGGCGGGACGTTTGCCCTGATATCACCCTGCGCAGCACCTTCATCGTCGGCTATCCCGGTGAGACCGAGGCCGAATTCCAGACCTTGCTGGATTGGATGGATGAAGCGCAACTCGACCGCGTCGGCTGCTTCCAATACGAAAACGTCGCCGGTGCGCGCAGCAATGATCTGCCGGATCATGTGACGGATGAGGTCAAACAGGAACGCTGGGATCGCTTCATGGAGAAGGCGCAGGCCATCTCCGAAGCTAAACTCGCAGCCAAAGTCGGCCACACGATCCAAGTCATCGTCGATGAGGTTGATGACGAAGGCGCCACCTGCCGCACCATGGCCGATGCCCCGGAAATCGACGGCAACCTGTTCATTGATGAGGGGTTCGAGGGCCTCAAACCCGGCGATATGGTCACGGTGACGGTGGAAGAAGCCGGCGAGTATGATCTTTGGGGTCGCCGCATCTGATCCGACCTTTGGTCAGCGCTCTCCCTATGCGTCCAAAAGTTGCGGGCATCACCCCATGGTGATGGCCGCAACTTTTGGCAAAGTCCCACAAAGCACGGTCCCAAAATTTCATCCACAAAGCCGAATTTCAGGATAATCTTTTTCAGAGGAGTCTTAGCCCGCCAAAACTTAGGGACAGGAACATGAATATTTCTCATGGTTTTCTGGTAACCGGTGCGCTGTATTTATTGGTCGGTCTGGCTTTTGGCATCCATATGGGCGCATCAGGCGACCACACTCGGTCGCCGGTTCATGCCCATATCAATCTGCTTGGTTTTACATTGATGACGCTGTTCGGGCTGGCCTATCGACTGATCCGGCACTCAATCAGGACGCGCTGGCGCTGGCGCATTTCTGGCTGCATCAGGTAGGCACGCTGGTTTTGCTGGTGGCGCTTTATCTGCTGATGTCCGGCACTGTGCCCGAGGTCAGCATCGGCCCGTTCATGCCGATCGGGGAAGGGCTGGTCGCGCTCGGTGTGCTGGCGTGGCTGTTTAACATTATCCGCGCTACCCGGTAGCAGCGATGAAGTCAAAGCGGGGCCATGGCGCTTATGCCTTGGCCCCGCGTTGTGTCAATTAGCCGTGGTTGACCGCATCATCCTTGCCCCGACCGCGGCGGGTGTGGCCAGCGCCATCATCGGCACCCCGGCCACGACGGGCAAACTCCTGCCCCTGTGCGGGCACCGTCAGCGAGGTGTGGCCAGCGCCATCGTCTTTGCCCCGGCCGCGCCGCGTGTGGCCAGCGCCATCATCGGCACCACGGCCCCGGCGCGACAAAAGCTGGCTGTCATCGCTGGGCATCCCCGGAAGGGCGGCGGAACCCTGTGCCACAACCGTGTCTTGCACCATCGCAACCGCTGCGGTGGCACCCGTCAGCGACAGCGCAAAAGCGCCCGCCGCGATGATTTTCGTCAGAGTGAAATGAGACATGATATGCTCCATGAGGTTTGTGTGTTCGTAGCCTCAATCTACGCCCCCACATCCCACCACATCAGGGACCATCGCCCAGCGATTTTTGCCGGTAGAACCAGCCTATGGTCTGATGAAACCTCAGTCCTTCAGATGAACCCGCGCCAGCATCGCGGCCTGAACCCGGTTGCGCACATGCAGCTTTTGCAGGATCGAAGTCATGTAATGCTTGACGGTTTTCTCCTGAATATCCAGCTTGGATCCCACTTCCTTATTGGAAAGCCCGGTCGCGACCAGACGCAATATATCCTCCTCGCGTCGCGACAGATCATCCAAGGGATTTGGCTCGCCCACCGGCTTGCCGCGCATTGCCACCAACAGCCGCCCCGCCAATCCGGGCGAGACATAGGACCGCCCCGCCGCCAGATCACGCACCAGTTCGACAAGCTCGCTGGCCCCGACGCCTTTCAGGATATAGCCCGCGGCCCCCGCTTTCAGCGCCGCCATAAGATCGCCCTCATCCTCGGATGCGGTCAACATCGCCACCAATGGCGGCTTTTCCATCTTGATGATCAGACCCAAAGCCCCCAAGCCGCCGCCCTTCGGCATCGAGACATCCAGCAACACCAGATCGGGGAGCAACTCGGCACAAAGCCGCGCCGCCGCCTCGCCATCCTGGGCTTGACCCACCACCTCAATCCCGCCCGCATCTGCCAGCGTGCGCGCCACACCTTCGCGGTAGATCGGGTGATCATCGGCCAAAACCAGACGGATATCGCTCATATTGCTTCCTTCAAATCCAATGTCATCCGCACCTGCGCCCCCGGCCCATCGCTGCGATTGGCGAAACTGATATGCCCGCCCAGACTTTCCACCCGATCCGCCAATCCAGCAAGGCCCAGCCCGGAATCCTCGCGCAGAAAATCCACCGGAAGCTGCGAGAACCCCGCGCCCCGGTCCAGCACCTGCAGATCCAACTGATCCCCCTGCAGCGTCACCCGCACCTCTTGGCCCTGCCCCTCCGCATGGTGCCAAGCGTTGTTCAATCCCTCCTGGACGAAGCGATAACAGCAGATTTTCACCGCAGCGGGCAGGCCATTCACTGCTTGGCAGTGCAGCGCCACCGCCGTTCCGGTGCGGGCGGCATGTGCCTCGGTCACACCGCGCAGAATATCTTCCAGCGATTTCTGCTCGATATCTGGCAGCGATAAGCCCCTCGCGATGCTGCGAATTTCCAGGATGGAATCCTTCACCGCCCGCTGCACCGAAGCCAAATCCTCTGCTGCCCGACCAGAGACCTGCCCCTGCAACGCATCCAACCGCAGCGCCGCAAAGCCCATCAGTTGGGCTGGCCCGTCGTGCAAATCCGCGCCGATCCGCCTGAGCGCCTGATCATTGACCGAGGCAAACCGCGCCGCCGCCCCTTGCACCCGCAGCCGCAGCGCAAGGTTACGCGCCGCCATCTCTTTCAGCGCTCCAAGCTGGTGGTCAATCGTGCGCGAACCGCGCAACACGACGGCAAGCATTGCAACCGAGATCAAGGCCATCGCCCCCGCCACCGTCAACCATCCGATCGCCCGCGCCCGGATCAGGTCTTGCTTCAGTTGCGTGGCGACCTCGTAAAACTCCGCCACCGCGATCACCTTGCCGGATTTGATCTCGCGGATCGGGCTGTAAATCTCCAACAGCGGGATGCCCAAAGCATGCTCGGCCTCGTCTTCTTCGTCTTTGGTATCGTTGAAATCGGCGCGCACCTCGCCGCCCCACGCCTTTTGCAAGTTCTCGGTCGGTGGAAACCGTTGCCCCACCGTTGCCAGATTGGACGCATCTACCACCAAGCCACCTGGCCGCCAGATCTTAAAGCTGACCACGCGCTTGCCCAGCGCGGTATCGGCCAGCAATTCGCCGATTTTCACCCGGGATTCCTCTGACAGATCAGAGCGTTGCGCGAGATCCTGTGTCAGCGGTGCGATGAAGCTTTCCATATAAAGCGCCGTGGCGTTGGCGGTATTGCGCACCACCACCTCCTCGATGCGGTTTGAGACGACAGAGCCGCCCACGCCCGCCGACACCAACATCACCACGCCACCCGCCAACCCGAATTGCTGCACCAGCGATAGCTTGGACCATGCCGTGAAGTCGAAATTCGCCATTTGCGCCCCGGTGATGTGCGCGCGATCTCTTACCGCCCTGCACGCAGCTTTCCGGCCCAGCATACATCATGCGGAACGCCACAAGCCTAGCGATTTTTGCACATACCGCAGGGGTTTGACCCTACCCCAGATTGTCCTGCACAAAAGCCACGATCTCACTGGCCGGACGCGCGCCCGCCAGCCGCGCCACCTCGCGACCGCGCCGATACAGCACCAGTGCCGGAATACCCTGAATCCGCGCCCGCTGCGCAGTTTGCGGATTGTCCTCGGTGTTCAGCTTGGCTAGACGAGCTTTGCCCTGCAACGCCTTGGCTGCCTTGACAAATTCCGGTGCCATTGCGCGACAGGGTCCGCACCACGGCGCCCAATAGTCCACCAACAGCGGCAATTCATCCCCCCGCGTCGCCGTGTCATGCCCGCCCGCGTCGAACTCGATCACCCGGCCATCCGCCAACGGATCGCCACAAGCGCCGCATTTCGGCCCCGCATTCAAGCGATCCACCGCCACCCGGTTCATCTGCCCACAGGTGGCACAACTCAGCTTCACCGCATCTGCCATCGCTTACAGCAAATCCTCTTCTTCGCCGGTCACATCAATGCCCATCGCCTCAAGCCCAGCTTCAAGGTTCTCTGACAGATCGGTCATGCCCAGCAGATATTCCGCCGTGGGTGCCGAAGCTTCGACTTCGGCCACCACCACCGCTTGACCAAATTCCTCGGCGGAATAGGTGCCGCGCCCGACCCAAGCCAGCGCCGTCAAATGCGCGCGCTCATCCACATTCATCGCCGCGAACAAGCCCCGCAACTCGGCCTCTGCCGATGCCGTCGTTTCGCGCGACAGGAAAATGATCTCCACCACTTTCGCCGGTGTAATTTCCAACATCATCGTCTCCTGTATGTCACTGTAAACCGCAAGACCCGCACGATGGTTCCGCAAGTCTACGACTTATAGCAGCCAGACCGCCAGCCCATAACCAACCGACCCCGCTAGCGTCGCCAGCACGACCGAGCGCATCGCCGCGTAAACCGCCAGCACCGCGCCCGTGCCAATCACCAAAGGCAGCGGCACCCCGCCCTGCACCATCGGCAGCAGCGAGGCGACAAACAACGTCGCAATCGCCGCGGGCCCGGTCGAGGCCAAAAACCGCGCCAAAATCCCATCCGGCTTGATTCCAGACAAATCCGCCTTGGTCGGGAAAAACCGAAACGCCCAAGTGCAGGCCCCCACGATCAACGCAAGAGTCAAAATCTCAAGCCGCATCATTGCGCCTCACCAACAACCCGCTGAGCGCGCCTGCCACCATCCCCGCCAAAATCCCAGCCGTGCCCGACCATGCCAGCGTCACCGCCACCGTGGCCGCCATCGCCACCGCAATTACTGGGAGTTGCAGCCGTGAGATGATCGACAGTAGCAGCGCCAAGAACAACGCGGGCAGCATGAAGCCCAAGGCCGCATCAATCACCGGATAATCCTGCAACGCAGCACCCCCCGCAAACGCCCCCAAAGCCGTGCCCGCCAGCCAAGAGCCATAGGCCGCCAAGCCCAGCCCGAACATGAACGCCTCGGAAAATACCACTTTTCCCCGTGCCAATGCGCCCAGCGCGGCGCCAAACACCTCATCGGTCAGCCCAAACGCCCAAGCCCAAGCGTGCTTGGTCTGCGCCGCACACCCCACCCGCTTGATCAGCGCCGGGCCATACAGCAAATGCCGGATATTCATCGCCACCAGCGTGAACGCCGAAACCAAAACCGGAGCGCCTCCAGTGATCAGCGCCAACGCCAAGAACTGAGCAGCGCCCGCATAGATGATCAACGACAGTCCGAACGCCTCCAGCCCCGAAAGTCCCGCCCGCGTCGCCGCCACGCCAAAGGAAAACGCGATGGGGAAATAGCCCAAAGCAATCGGCAAGGCAGTAACAAGGCCTGCAGTGAAACTTGATTTTGGCGGATGAAGGCTCATGGTGCCCGTGCTAGGCGGTTCGGCGGATTTGGTCAACGTGCCGCCGCCTGGCCGCGCAGAAAAAAACGGCCCCGCCCGATGTGGGGCGAAGCCATTTCTTAACAAAGGGTTAAATCGACAACCCTAAGCTACTGATAAAAAACACTTCCAAAAGGTCCCGAGTTGGGACCCTCACTCCGCCGCTTCCATATAGCTCTCCAAAGGCGGGCAAATGCAGATCAGATTCCGGTCACCGTAGACGTTGTCCACGCGCCCGATCGGCGGCCAATATTTATCCACCCGGAACGCCCCCGGCGGGAAGCAGCCCTGCTCGCGCGGGTATTTCCGGGTCCAGTCGGCGACCAGATCCTCCACCGTATGCGGCGCGTGCCGCAGCGGGCTGTCCTCGCTGGAAATCTCGCCATTCTCGACGGCTTTGATCTCGGCCCGGATCGCCAAAAGGGCGGTGATGAAGCGATCAATCTCCGCCTTGGTTTCGGATTCCGTCGGCTCAACCATCAACGTCCCCGCCACCGGCCAAGACATCGTCGGCGCATGGAAGCCATTATCAATCAGCCGTTTCGCGATATCATCGACCGTGACGCCCACCTCGGCAAACGGCCGGGTATCAAGGATACATTCATGCGCAACCCGCCCCTTGTTGCCCATGAACAAGATCGGATAGGCCCCTTTCAGCCGCGCCGCGATATAATTGGCGTTCAAAATCGCCACCCGCGTCGCCTGCGTCAGCCCCTCACCTCCCATCATCAAACAATAGGCCCAAGAGATCAGCAAGATTGACGCGCTGCCGTAGGGAGCCGCAGAAACCGGGCCTTCCTCGCCCCCCGTTTCCGAGTGGCCGGGAAGAAACGGTGCCAGATGCGCTTTCACCCCAATCGGCCCCATCCCCGGCCCACCACCTCCATGCGGGATAGCGAAGGTTTTGTGCAGGTTCAGGTGGCTAACGTCCGAGCCAATCTCGCCGGGCTTCACCAACCCCACCAGCGCGTTCATATTGGCACCGTCGAGATAGACCTGCCCGCCGTATTCATGGGTGATTTGGCAAATATCCCGCACGGTTTCTTCAAACACCCCATGCGTCGAGGGATAGGTGATCATGCAGGCCGCAAGGTTGCCCCCTGCCGCGGCGGCCTTGGCGCGGAAATCTTCGACATCGACATCGCCGTTCGGCATGGCTTTGACGACAACAACCTCCATCCCCGCCATCTGAGCGCTTGCCGGATTGGTGCCATGCGCCGACACCGGGATCAGGCATATATGCCGATGCCCCTCGCCCTTTGAGCGGTGATAGGCGGCAATGGTGAGCAGCCCGGCATACTCGCCCTGCGCACCCGAGTTCGGCTGCATCGAAAACGCATCATAACCGGTGATTTCGCACAGCTTGCCCGACAGATCCTCGATCGCCTCGCGGTAGCCCAACGCCTGATCGGCGGGGATGAACGGATGAAGCGAGCCAAACTCTGGCCAGGTGATCGGCATCATTTCCGCCGCCGCGTTCAGCTTCATCGTGCAAGAGCCCAGCGGGATCATCGCGCGATCCAAGGCCAGATCGCGGTCAGACAGGCGGCGCATATAGCGCATCATTTCGGATTCCGCGCGATTCATGTGGAATACCGGATGGGTCAAATACTCGGTTTCCCGCAGCATCGCCTCGGCAAAGCCGAGTTCTGCCTTCGCGGGGGGCGAGTTTTGAATCCCAAACGCCCGCAGCACCCGGCGCAACACGTCTTCGTTGCTGGTCTCATCCAAGCTGATGCCGACATGATCGCGGCCCACCTTGCGGAAGTTCAGCCCTTCGAGCCGCGCCGCCGCCAGAATCCCGGCTTGGCCGACACCGACCTCGACCGTGATGGTGTCGAAAAACTGCTTTTGCGGCAGGGTCGCCCCAGCATCGCGTAGGGCTTTCGCCAAACGCACGGTCAGCGAATGCACCCGCTCGGAAATCGCGCGCAGGCCCTTTGGCCCGTGGAACACCGCATACATGCTGGCCATCACCGCCAGCAAAGCCTGTGCGGTGCAGACGTTGGATGTCGCCTTTTCGCGGCGGATATGCTGCTCGCGGGTTTGCAGCGAAAGCCGGTAGGCCTTGTTGCCATGCGAGTCGATGGAGACGCCGACGATCCGCCCCGGCATCTGACGTTTGTGCTCGTCCTTGCAAGCGAAGAACGCAGCATGTGGGCCGCCATAGCCCATCGGCACACCGAAGCGTTGGCTGGACCCCACGGCAATATCGGCCCCCATAGCCCCCGGTTCGCGCAACATGCACAGGGCCAGCAGGTCGGTCGCGACAATCGCCACCGCTTTGGCGGCGTGCAAAGCCTCGATCCACGGCGTCAGATCGCGGACATGACCCCAAGTGCCGGGATACTGGAAGATCGCACCGAATACGTCATTGGCCTGCATCGCTTCAGGATTGCCAACCACCACCTCAATGCCCAGAGCCTTAGCGCGGGTTTCGATCACGCCAATGGTTTGCGGATGGCAATGCTCGTCCACGAAAAACTTTTTCGCCTTCGACTTGGCCACCCGTTCGGCCATCGTCATGGCTTCCGCCGCTGCCGTCGCCTCATCCAGCAAAGACGCGTTGGCAAACGGAAGCCCCGTCAAATCGGCCACCATGGTCTGATAGTTCAACAACGCCTCAAGCCGCCCCTGTGCGATCTCGGGCTGATAGGGCGTATAGGCGGTATACCAGGCCGGGTTTTCCAGAATATTTCGCTGGATCGCGGGCGGCGTCACCGTGCCGTAGTAGCCCTGCCCGATCAGGCTGGTCATTACCTTATTCCGCCCAGCCACCGCGCGCATCCGCGCCAGCAGGTCGTGTTCTGACAGCGGAGCCCAGCCCAAAGGAATGCTTTGGCGGATTGAGGCGGGGACGGTTTCATCAATCAGCGCGTCAAGGTCAGCCACGCCAACCACTTTCAACATCGCGTCCATCTCAGACGGTGACGGGCCGATATGGCGGCGGTTGGCGAAATCGTAGGGATCATAGTCAACGGGGGTAAAGGTCATTTCCTGCCTCCAAGGCATGTCTTACAGGGCAAGCTCCGCCATCGGAACCCGCAGGGGGTTTTCAAACAAACGCGCGCCGGGCGGGCGTTCATCCGTGGTGCAGCACGTTCACAAGGTTGCCTTCGGGATCGCGGAAGTAGAACCGCCGCACGCCCCAAGGTTCTTTTAGCGGACCGTAGTCTGGCGCGATGCCTTCGACCGAGAGCCGGGCCAGAACCTTATCCAGATCGTCCACTTCGACCGAAATCGCTGGCACCGGAGTCCCCGACCCACCCTCGGATGCAAGGCTCAACTGCACATGCGCCGCAACTCCCGCCAGCGTGGCGATGAAGCCGTGGTCCATCACCGGGGCCAAGTCCAGCACGCGCCGATAGAACGCCGCCAGTTGTGCCGGATCGCGGGCCATTAGGTTGGGAACGATCCCCAGCACCGCCATGAGATCAGCCGATCAGATCGTTGTATTCATCTTCGTCCATCATGGCATCCAGCACCGACATATCGTCGATCCTGATCTTGAAGAACCAAGCCGTCCCGGTCGGGTCTTCGTTCACCAAGGACGGGTTATCGACCAGTTTGGTGTTGACCTCGACGATTTCACCATCCAGCGGAGCCAGAATATCCGACGCGGCCTTGACGCTTTCAATCACGCAAACCTCGTCGCCCTCGGCTACAACCGTTTCCGGCTCGGGCAGCTCAACAAACACCACATCGCCCAAGGCGGTGGCCGCATGTTCGGTGATGCCAACCACCACCAGATCGCCCTCGACGCGCAGCCATTCGTGATCTTTTGTGTATTTCATCGGGTGTCCTCAGCGTTTGTAGGTGGTTGGATGGAAAGGCATTTCAGTGACGGTGACGGGCAGGCGTTTGCCGCGCACCTCACCTTCTAAGGCGGTGCCGGGAGTGGCGAAGGCGGTGGCGACATAGCCCATCGCAATCGGCGCATTGACGCTGGGTCCAAAGCCGCCAGAAGTGACTTGGCCCAGCGGCGTAGCGTCAGGCGTGAACAGATCGGTATGCTCGCGCATCGGCGCACGGCCTTCTGGGCGCAGGCCGACGCGTTTGCGCTCTGGCCCATCGGCCAGTTCTTGCAGGATGCGGGCCTCACCGGGGAAGCCGCCTGCACGGGTGCCGCCAGCGCGGCGGGCTTTCTGGATCGCCCATGTCAGGCCAGCCTCGACCGGGCTGGTGGTGGTGTCGATGTCATGACCGTAAAGGCAAAGCCCTGCCTCCAGCCGCAGGCTGTCGCGCGCGCCCAGGCCGATAGGCATGACTTCGGGTTGGGCGAGCAGCGCATCTGCAAAAGCCAGCAAGCTGACATCCGGCACGGAAATTTCAAAGCCATCTTCACCGGTGTAGCCGGAACGGGAAATCCACAGATCAGTGCCGTGCCACGGCAAGATCGCCACATCCATGAAGCGCATCGCAGCGACTTCGGGGATAAACCGCGCCAAAGCCGCCTCGGCCTGCGGGCCTTGCAGCGCCAAAAGCCCGCGATCCAGAACCGGGATCACCTCGGCGTCCTCTGACAAATAGCGCTGCATATGGGCGATATCGGCGGTCTTGCAGGCGGCATTGACCACGACAAAAATATGATCGCCCCGGTTGGCGAACATCAGATCGTCGAGGATACCCCCGGTTGCATTGGTGAACAGGCCGTAACGCTGGCGGCCCTCGGCCAGGCCCAGCACATCCACTGGCATCAGCGCTTCAAACGCCAAGGCCAAGGTTTGATAGTTGGTTTTCGGGCGCAAGATCACCTGCCCCATGTGGCTGACATCAAACAGCCCCGCCGCGCTGCGCGTGTGCAGGTGTTCCTTCATCACGCCTGCGGGATATTGCACCGGCATCTCATAGCCCGCAAACGGCACCATCTTGCCGCCCAAAGCGACGTGCAGATCATGCAGACCCAGTCTTTGCAATTCTTCGGCCAAAGCCGCCTCCATACCTGCCGGAAACGGAATCCGGCACCGATCAGGCGGACCAATCCCCACCCCTCGATGCCCCCTCTGTCTTTACCCTGCCGGAAAATTTCCGGCTTGGGCGCCTGAGATCGTTATCCCTTCGGCGGGTGCGGACGCACCACTCTCCAGAGTCTGTTATCAGAACGGTCCTTGAGCCTGAGAGTTTACCGGGGCGGTTGCTCCTTCGGC
>JBKJTI010000218.1:0-28752 GCA_046590425.1 Cypionkella sp.
ATGCTCCTGCAAGATCCCGATGATCTGCTCTTCGGTTCAAATTGTTCGCTTCATTGTCCGTCCCATCCTTGGGGAGAACTCTAGTCGCAGATGGTGGAAAAATCCCGTGGCAGGTCAGGCCCCATGCAGTTGGAAAACGCGCTTTGCAAGGTCAATACCAATGATGACAACTTCCGACATAGATGTCCTCTCCTTCTGTGATGACTTCAACAATCATCACATTGGCACATTGCGATGCCGTCAGGAGGGGGTATCCACGCCATCAACAGAGCCGATGATGTTCAAAAGCCCCATGTGGATCACTCGGTTGCCCCCGCCGCTCACCGCTTTGGGGGAAGGGTCACACGGCTCAGTTCTGGGTGAAGATCAACTGCTTCAGTTGAGAAAGTCCAGTCGGGCGGCCTCGGGGGCTGGGGTCGATTGCATCGCGGCAGATCGCGCCATCGGGATACGCTTGCCGCGCCCCGCGACACCAAATTCTTGGCCCTTTGATATCATCACCTCCCCACGGGAAAGCACGGTTTCGGGCCATCCTGTCACCGTGCGACCGGCGTAAGGGTTGTACCCAGTCGCATCGTGCAGGTCATCCGAACTGAACGTCACCCTTTGCTCGGTATTCCAGATCACAACGTCAGCATCGGCACCGACTTCCAGCTTGCCCTTGCCCGTAAGTCCAAAGATCTGGGCAGGTGCCGTCGCCGTCAGTTCGACGAACTTTTGTGCGCCAAGCCGACCCTTGCTGACCATGGCGTCGAACATGAGCGGCAGACGCAACTCAAGCCCGGGCATACCGTTGGCGATACGGTTGAACGGCGCATCCGGGCCGTAAGCGAACTTTCCCGACCCATCCAAACGGTAGGGCGCGTGGTCGGAGGAGACCACCTGCAACGTGCCTCCGGCCAACCCGTCCCAAAGGGCCACCTGATCGTCGGGCGTACGTTGGGGCGGGCTGCACATCAGGCCAGCGGCGGCTTGACCGGGCAGGTTCAACTGATCGCCCGTCATGAACAGGTAATGTGGGCACGTCTCGGCCACCACGGCAACGCCGCGCTCTTGCGCCGCCTGTACGATGCCCACCCCCTCTCGGGTCGAGATGTGGAACAGCATGATGGGTTGGCCGGTGAATTCGGCAAAGACACACATGCGGTTCAGGGCTTCGACCTCAGCCGCGCGGGGGTGCGACAGCGGGTGGAACCGCGCGGCGCTGCGGCTACTGTCCAGCAGGCGTCGTGTCATCCAGCGGATCAGGCCATCGTTCTCGGCGTGAAAGCACACCAGCGCGCCTTCGGAACGTGCGGCCCACAGAACATCCAGTATGGACTCATCGGCAAGGCGCACCTTGTCATACGTAGTGAATATCTTGATTGACCGATGCCCCTCCGCCATCAATTCCGGCAAGTCGCGGCTCAAATTTTCGCCGGAGACATCGGACACTATCATGTGAAACGCGTGGTCGATCAACGCACCCTTGTTGGCGAGTGCCTGATAGTCGTCAACCACCTGCCTCAGCCGCTTACCGGGATGCTGGGCGGCGAATGATACGATGGTGGTGGTGCCCCCGTGCAAAGCCGACCGTGTCGCTGATTCAAAAGTATCGGCATTCATCAATCCGGCGCCGGAAATCTGCTCGACATGGCAATGGGTGTCCACGCCACCGGGCATCACCAGCCGACCCCGCGCATCGATGACTGTTGTGGCCGGGCCAAGCCCGGTACCCATCGCGGCGATTCTGCCGCCCGATATCGCCACATCCACAGACCTGGTCTCGGTGGCGGTGACCACAAGTCCACCTTCGATCAGCACGTCATGCATCGGTTCGACCTTCCCGGAGTTCTGCATACATCTTGCTATTGGATACGGAGGGTATACACTTGGCAGCAACTAAAGTCACGTCTGGCTTTTCTTGTTCAAGATTGCCCGATACTGTGATCACTGCCATCACATTTACCAGCAGATAAGGGGCGGGCATGACCCAGGATCAGACCAACGTGCAGACCTTGGGCCAGTCGGTTCATGATCGGCTGCGCGGCATGATTCTGGCGGGCGAATTGCCTTCGGGAACACCCTTGCAGGAAAAGACGTTTGCCGAACGCCTTGGGGTGTCCCGCACCCCGGTCCGTGAAGCGGTGGCGCGGTTGACGAGTGAGGGGTTGGTGACGCGCAACGGCAGTGGCGTGCCGACAGTCAGCCAGATATCTATAACTCAGATCATGGAAATTCTTCATGTCCGCAGGCTGTTAGAGAGTGAATCGGCGCGTCAGGCCGCCAGTCTAAATGCCCCGCCCGAACCATTTCTGGCAATGCGGGCACGCCTGACGCAGTTTTTGCAAGGCGAGCGACCC
The DNA here is from genome assembly GCA_046590425.1 of Cypionkella sp. Taxonomy (GTDB): domain Bacteria; phylum Pseudomonadota; class Alphaproteobacteria; order Rhodobacterales; family Rhodobacteraceae; genus Cypionkella. The sequence goes on from JBKJTI010000218.1 coordinate 2,343, forward strand.
GGCGTGGCCGAGTACGCTCAGTTTGACGAAAACCTACATGTTTTGATCGCCAAAACGGCAGGCTCAACCGTCTTGACCGAGCTGATCAAGGGCCTGAAACTGAAGACCCGTATCTTCGACAAAGGTTCGATCCCGGAACGATTTGAGCCGGGCTGTATAGAGCATACCGAGATCATCGACGCCATCCTGGCTCGTGATCCCGATCGTGCTGAAGCGGCCATGCGCAATCACATCGAGAATGCGCGCAGCGCCATACTCAGCCACCTGTACCGTCTGTTCTGATTTTTCCGGGCCGCTGGTTTGCAAAATCCGCGAAGAGAAGTTGACTTGGAATTCTTTGTGTATACCGTATGTATTGGTAGAGTATACGAAGTAGGCACAAAATGGATTCCCTTCCCGCCCAACGGCCAGACGGCCCGACCTTGGGCATCACGTTTCTCTATTACCGTGATCTCGCCCGCGCGTTGGCGTTCTATGAGCAGGTGCTGGGATTCCAGATTGCGATTGATCAGGGCTGGTCGAAAATCCTGTGCATCAGGGGTGCCGCGCATGTCGGATTGGTCGACGAAACGCGCGGCATGCATCGGGCGTCAGATCCGAAGCCTGTGCAGATTTGCATCCGGGTGGCGGATGTCGATGCTTGGCATGCCTGGGTTTCGACCCAAGGCGTTGCTGGCCTGACCGAGGCCAAAAGCAGTGCCGCCCTGCGGATACGTGCTTTCGTTTTCAACGATCCCGAAGGCTATCAGATTGAAGTGCAATCGGCGCTCGACTGAGCGCAGGTACCAAAAACAAGGCGGCGAATCCCGATGACCCATCCCAGCTAGGAGACGAAACAGATGACCCTGAATACTTCGATGCGCCGGTTGTTGACGACGGCGGCTTTTGTCATGGCGATGCCCTTGGCCACGATTGTCGAGGCCAAGGATATCACGATTGGGCTGACCTCGGACCCGACGGTCCTTGACCCTCAGGCGGGGGAGGAGCTGTCCAGCAACATCATGTTCTATCACATTTATGATCCGCTGGTGCGTCGCGACGCCAACATGGTCTTTGCCCCGGGGCTTGCGGAGAGCTGGTCGCTGAAAGACGAAAAGACTTGGGTTTTCAAGCTGCGCCCGGATGTGAAGTTCCAGAACGGTGCGGTGCTGAAGGCTTCGGATGTGGTCTTTTCGATTGATCGGCTCAAGGGTTCGGTCATGTCGAATTTGTCGGCCAACATTGCCAGCGCAAAGGCGGTCGATGATCTGACGGTTGAAATTGCCACTCCCGGCCCCTATGCCGCCTTGCCCAACGATCTGGCCGGAATCCTGATCTTGAACGAAGAGTACGTGAAGTCGGTCGGTGACACCGAATTGGGGCTGAAGCCCATGGGAACTGGCCCTTACATGCTGAAGGAATGGGTCAAGGAAGACCACCTGACACTAGAGGCCTTCCCCGACTACTACGCAGGCAAGGCCAAGATCGACACCGTGGTGTTCCGCCCGATCACCAACCCCGCAACCCGGACCGCCGCCTTGCTGACCGGCGAGCTGGACGTGGTTCAGGACCTTGCGGTTCGCGATGTAGAGCGTGTGAAGTCCGAACCCGGCATCATCGTGCTGACCCGCCCCAGCCTGCTGAACATCCTGTTGGCGATGGACGTGCGCGAAAAGTCTCCGACCATCGCGCTGGACAAGAACCCGATGACCGACCGCCGCGTCCGCGAGGCGATTGCGCGCGCCATCGACGTGGCGACCATCGACAAGGTCATCATGAACGGGCTGGCGACACCTTCGGCGCAATTCGTACCAGAGTCGCACGTGGGCTATGTCGATGGGGCTGATTTCCACGCAATGTACCCGTTCGACATCGCGCGTGCCAAGGGACTGATGGCCGAGGCAGGCCATGCGGATGGTTTCACCATGACGCTGGATGCTACCAACAACCGCTATGTGAACGACGCGCAGATCGCCCAGGCGTTGACCTCCATGTTGTCGCAGATCGGGATTGACCTGCAATTGAACATGATGCCAAAGTCGAATTTCTGGGGCCATATCCGCGTGCCGTCCGACAATTCAAGCTTCATCATGTCAGGCTGGGACGTGCCGTCGGGCGATGCGGGCACCATGTATGACGCGCTTTACTACAGCCGAGACAAAAAGCCGGGCTATGGCGAGGTCAACCGCACCAGCTATTCCAACCCCGAGCTGGATGCCTTGCTCGACAAGGCGGATTCCACCGCCAGCATGGAGGAACGTGACGGATACCTGCAGGACGCGACCAAGCTTTTGCTGGCCGATATCCCTATGATCCCCGTGCACTACGAACAGGACGTCTACGCTTCGCACGAAAACGTCACCTTCACCCCGCGCACTGACAAGTTCATCTGGGCCTATGAGATGGACGTCGCCGAGTAACGCATCCTGACGCTGCGGCGCCCGGAATGGGCGCCGCATGTTTTGTCTGGTAAAGGAACCCGTATGTTTGCTTTCACGGTCAGGCGGCTGATCCAGATGGTCGTCGTGCTCTGGGCGGTTTCGGTCATCGTCTTTTTGATGATGACCTTTACCGGTGACCCGGTATTCATGCTTGTTCCCATCGACGCCACGCAGAGCGAGATCGCTCAGGCCCGCCACATTCTGGGTTTGGACAGATCGATGTTGGTTCAGTATCAGATCTTTCTGTCTGGCTTGCTGCAGGGCGATTTCGGATTGTCCTACGTCTTTCGACAACCGGCCTTTGATCTCATTCTAGAGCGTCTGCCCGCCACGATGGAGATGGTTGTGGTCGCCATGGTCATAGCCACCGTTGTTGCCATTCCCCTTGGGGTGTATGCCGGGGCAAATCCGGGAAAACCCCTGTCGCGGCTGATCATGTCGGGCTCCCTGCTGGGTGTGTCCTTGCCTGGGTTCTGGGTTGGCATGATGTTGATCTGGGTGCTGGCCGTTGAATACCGAATCTTCCCCTCGTCGGGGCGGGGCGACATCGGGACGTTCCTTGGTATGCAGACGTCGCTGGCTACGGCCTCAGGCTGGCACCACATTGTATTGCCGGCCTTTACCCTCTCTGTGGGCACGCTCGCTATTTTGTTGCGGATGACCCGAGCCGGAATGATGGAGGTCACGCGGCAGGATTACATCAAATTCGCCCGGGCCAAAGGCGTGTCCAGACGCGGCGTTCTGTATGGCCACGGGCTGCGCAATGCGTTGATCCCTGTGGTGACAATCTTTGGGCTGCAACTGGGCGATCTGATCGCCTTCGCCACTATCACCGAGACGATCTTTGCCTGGCCCGGCATGGGCAAGCTTTTGATCGACAGCATCTACCGCGCCGACCGACCGGTGATAGTGGTCTATCTGATGCTGGTCGCGCTGATCTTTGTGGTGATCAACTTTGTAATCGACGTTCTTTACACGCTAATCGATCCTCGGATCACGGTGAAATGACATGATGACCCGCTTCATGACCTCGCAGATGGGCCTAAGCTGGCGGAACAATCTGTCCGCGATCAGCGGCACAGTCATCTTGTTGTTCTGCATCTTCATCGTGGTTGCGGGGCCGTCCTTGGTCACGCAAAACCCCTACGATGTAAAGCAGTTGAACCTGCTGGACAGCTATCTTCCCCCCGCGTGGATGGAGGGAGGCCGTTCGGAATATCTGCTGGGCACCGATGGTCAAGGCCGCGATGTTCTTGCAGCGGTAATCTATGGCACCAGAATTTCGGCCTTTATTGGCGTCGCGGCAACGGTGCTGTCGTGCCTGCTGGGAACCTTTCTGGGCCTGATCGCCGGATACTTTGGCGGCTGGCTTGACGCGTTGATCATGCGCATCGCCGACATCCAACTGTCGTTCCCCTCGATGCTGATTGCCCTGTTTCTGATGTCAGCGTTTGGCACGGGCATTGACAAGATCCTGATCTCGCTGACAGCGGTGGGCTGGGTCGTCTATGCCCGCACCGTGCGGGGTTCTACCTTGGGCGAACGGCAGCGCGAATATGTCCAAGCGGCGCGGGTGGCGGGCTTGCGCAATGGCGCGATCATATGGCGCCATATCCTGCCAAACGTGATGACCCCGCTGATCGTGGTTGCCACCGTGCAGGTCGGCACCTTTATTCTGATTGAGGCGTCGCTCAGCTTTCTGGGTGTGGGCGTGCCCGTCACGCAACCCTCGTTGGGGTTGTTGATCAAGAATGGGTTTGACGTGCTGTTTTCCGGTCTGTGGTGGACCTCGCTTTTCCCCGGCCTGATGATCATGGCGATGGTGTTCGGCATCAATCTGTTGGGCGATTTCCTGCGTGACGAACTTAATCCAAGGTTGAAATAGGTGCGTCATGTCCACTGAAACACAGACCCTTTTGCAGGTCCGTGACCTGCGCACGTGGTTTCACACCTTTTCCGGCACGGTAAAGGCGGTGAATGGCGTCAGCTTTGATCTTGCCGCAGGCGAAGTGATGGGGCTGGTCGGCGAGTCCGGTGGTGGCAAGTCGGTGGTGGGCTATTCGCTGCTGGGGCTGATCGACCCGCCCGGCAAGATCGAAGGAGGTTCGATTCTCTTTGCCGGAGAAGAGTTGGCCAACGCATCCGAACGGCGTCTGCGCGCCATTCGCGGCCGCGAAATTGCAATGATCTTTCAAGATCCGATGACCTCGCTTAACCCCGTGCAAACCATCGGCCGCCAGATGGACGAGATGTTGCGCCTGCATACCGTTCTGGACAAGGCCGCGCGCCGCAAGGCCTGCATCGACATGCTGGAAAGCATCGGCATCTCGCGCGCGCAAGAACGTCTCGACAGCTACCCGCACCAGTTTTCCGGCGGCATGCGGCAACGCGTCGTCATCGCCATCGCCATGCTGGCCAAACCGCGTCTGATCATAGCGGACGAGCCGACCACTGCACTTGATGTGACCATTCAGGCGCAAATCCTGCGGTTGATGCAGCGCAAGATCAAGGCGCAGGGCGCATCCCTGATCCTGATCACCCATGATCTGGCGGTTGTGGCAGAGATGGTGGACAACATCACCGTGCTTTACTGTGGCCGCGTTGTGGAGACCGGCCCGGTGCGCCAGGTGCTAGACGCGCCGGCCCACCCCTACACACGCGGATTGATCGATTCCATTCCCAACCCCGATCACCGGCTGCCGCGCCTGCGCCAGATCCCTGGCACGGTACCCGACATCCGCAATCTGCCCAAAGGCTGCGCATTTCGCGAGCGTTGCCCCCGCGCCGCTGCCCTCTGTGCCGAAGTCGAACCGGTCTTGCAGCCGTTACCGCGCGGGTCCAGCGCGGCCTGCCACTTTCCCCTCGATGCCGGAGAAACCGCATGACCGCGATGCTGGACGTGCAAGACCTGCGGCAAGAGTTTCGCCTGAACCCCGGCCTGCTGGACCGGATCAGCGTCAAGGGGGGGCGGTTGCATCTGAACGACCGCATCGTCAGCGCGGTGAACGGTGTCAGCTTTTCCATCGCCAAGGGCGAGGTTCTGGCACTGGTGGGCGAATCCGGTTGCGGCAAATCGACGGTGGCCAAGGCCATCGCGCGCATCTACCGCCCGACCTCGGGGGCGATACGGTTGGACGGGGCGGATATCGCCAACCTGACCCCGTCGGATCTGCTGCCGCACCGGTCCAAGATGCAGATGATCTTTCAAGACCCGTTCGCCTCGCTCGACCCAAGGCAAAAGGTGCGCGACATCGTGGCCGAACCGTTGCGGGCGCAATCGGGCCTTGGCTCGGCCGAGGTGGCCGACCGTGTTGCCGCCCTGTTGGCCAAGGTGGGGCTGAACGGCGACCACGCCGGGCGCTATCCGCATCAGTTTTCGGGCGGCCAACGCCAACGTATCGGCATCGCACGGGCGCTCTCGGTCAATCCCGGCCTGATCATCGCGGATGAGCCGGTGTCAGCGCTGGATGTGTCGGTGCAGGCCCAGATCCTGAACTTGATGATGGATCTGCGCGATGAATTCGGGCTGGCCTACCTGTTCATCAGCCACGATCTGTCGGTGGTCCATCACATCGCCGACCGGATTGGCGTGATGTATCTGGGGTTCATGGTGGAAACCGCGCCCCGCGACCAGCTTTTCGCCAGCCCGCGCCACCCCTACACCCGCGCGCTTCTCTCCGCAGCGCCCAGCATCAACCCCACCCGCTCACGCACCGAGATCGAATTGCAGGGCGAGGTGCCCAGTGCGCTGTCGTTGCCCAGCGGCTGCTGTTTTCGCACGCGCTGCCCCTTTGCGTGGGACCGTTGCGCGCAGGAACGCCCCGCGTTGCGCGACATGGGCGAAGGGCAATCGGTCGCTTGCCATCTGACAGACGAGCCACAGCGAGACAAACCATGACCCAGACCATCACCATCCTTCAGCGCCGCGCCGATCTGGTCGATCCACACGATTGCACTGATGCCGCCGACGATCTGGCGATCCTGTCGGCCCTGTGTCAGACTCTTGTGCGCCGGCAAGGCCAGGGTTTCGTGCCGGGATTGGCCGAAAGCTGGACGGTCAGCGCCGATGCCTGCCAGTGGGATTTCACCCTGCGCACTGGGGTCGTGTTTCAGGATGGCATGACCTGCGACGCGCAGGCCGCCGCGCTCTCGCTCCACCGGATGGCGCGCGAGGACAAAGGCTACACCCTTGGCGCCCCGGCCGTGTGGCGGCAATATCTGGGCCACGCGACGATAAACGCCGAGGGGTGTCATCTGCACATCGCCTTGGCCCACCCGATGGCCGATCTGCTGGATGTGCTGGTTCAGGGATTTATCGTCTCTCCCGACAGTCTGGCGCGGATGGATGCGGGCGATCTGCCCGCCATCGCCGGAACCGGGCCTTACCGTTTGTCAAAGGTGACAGCGGGCAGGGTCGAAATAACCGCTGTGACGCAGGGGCCTGACCTGATCTTTCAGGCGATGCCGGACGCCGATGAAAGGGCAGGGGCCCTGCGCGACGGGGCGGCACAGGTGGCGACGAACCTGCCGTACGGGGCTGACCTCGGGTCTGGCGTCACACGCGTGGAAACCTTGAACCCGGTTGCGATCATCTTCCTGATGAACGCGGCCAAGGGCCCGCTGACCGACAGCCGGGTGCGCCGCGCGCTGGCTCTTGCAATCGACCGCGATGCGCTGATCGCAGAGGTGATGGCGGGTGGCGCGACCCCGCTTTACGGCTTTGTCAGTCCCGCCCATTTTGGCGCAAGCCACAGCGCGGCACCGCCGCGCGATCTGGCGCTGGCCCGCAGCTTGCTGGCCGATGCGGGCTATCCGGATGGTCTGAGCCTTGGCGTGTCGTGCCCCACACGACTGCCGGATGAGGCGGTTCGCCTGACATCGGAGCTTTCTGCGCAACTTGCGCAGATTGGTGTCACGCTGGACGTCACCTATCACGAGGACCGCGAGGCCTATGCCCATATGGTACGCCGCAAGGAAATTCGCGATCTGGCGGTGTTTGACAGCAGCCCGTTGTCGACCTACCGGGTGCTGGTCGAAAAGCTGGACGCGCGGGTGAAGGGCGCGTGGTGGCAGGGCTATCAGAACCTTCAGGTCGAGGCTTTGATCGACCAAGGCCGCCGGTGCACCGACAATGCCGCACGCGCAGCGCTTTACACGCAGGCCTACAGCGTGATGCAAACCGATCCGGCCTGGCTGACGCTTTATAACCCCGTCCGCGTCACGGGTATCGCAGGGCACCATCCGGGCTTTGCGGTTGGCTCTGACGCGGTGCTTGATGTCACGCAACTGCCGCAGGTGGCCCATGGCTGATCTTGTCATCTCGGGGGCCTTCATCCTCACGATGGACCCTCAGCGCCGCGTCATCGCGGACGGCGCTGTCGCAATTGCGGGTGGTAAGATTATTGCGGTCGGCACCACGGGCGACATCGAACGCGATCATTCCGCGCCCCAGGTTCTGGATGCCAAGGGCAAAGTGATGTTGCCGGGTCTGATCGACGTCCACGCCCATGCGGGCCACGGCTTGATCAAGACCATGGGCATGGAACAGGGCAACCATTGGGAAGAAATGTGCGGCGAGGTTTATACCCAAGCCTCCCCACCCGAGTTCTGGTATGCTGAAGCCCGGCTTGCGGCGTTGGAACGGTTGCGCTTTGGCGTCACCTGTGCCGTGTCGTTGCTGGGCGGCGGCGACACCATCATGCGCACGGATGATCCGGCCTATGGCTCTGCTCATTGTGACGGGGTGGCCGACATCGGCACCCGGTCGGTGGTGGCCATCGGCCCCACGCGCGCGCCGCATCCCCGCACCTTTGCCTCGCGCGACGCCCAAGGCCGCGCTGTGCCCTATCCCGTCAGCTTCGAGCGCCAGATGCAGACCTGCACCACCCTTCTGGACCGGTGGCATGGTGTGCAGACCCTGAGCATCGCCCTGCTTTACCCCGTGTTGCGCGATGAACACGAAGCAAACATGCGCGCCGACAGCTATGCCGAGGCGTGCCGCCAGGTGCAGGCGGTGCGCGCCTTGTCGCGCGAACGCGGCGTGGTGTTTACCCAAGACGGGCATTGGCGCGGATCGATCCGGCGCGCGAATGCCCTAGGCCTTCTTGGCCCCGACGCGCTTTTTTCCCATTGCATCGACCTGCACGTCGACGAAATCGCCCTGTGCGCGGAAACCGAAACGCGGGTGGCGCACAACCCTTCTGCCATCGCATCGGTGCTGGGGCGTTGCCCGGCCATTGAGTTGATCGAGGCTGGGGCCGTGGTTGCGATCGGGTCCGATGCTACGGCGCCGGACCGATCGGGCGACATGTTCCGCCACATGCAGCAGGCTATGCATTATCACCGCACGCATTTCCGCGACCCCGCGGTGCTGCCGCCCGGCAAGGCGCTTGAAATGGTGACGATAGATGCAGCGCGCGCCCTTGGGATGGACGATCGGATCGGCTCGCTTGAAAACGGCAAGGCGGCGGATCTGATCTTGATCGACATGCAGCGCCCCCACCTTTATCCCGCCAATATGCAGCCCTTCCGGGTCGTCTATTTCGCCAATGGAAATGATGTGGACACGGTGATCGTTGGCGGCAAACTGCTGTTGCAGGCGGGGCGGCCGGTTCACACCAACACGGCCGCCGTTCTGGCCGACGCGCAGCGCGAGGCGGAGTTGATGATCGACCGCATCGGGGCACGGGCCATGTTGGGTTTGCCCGCTGGGTTTTGGGGGCAGGCGCGCTATCCCGCCGCCCCAACGTAAAAGAGGAGTTGAGCTTATGACGATCTATATCATCAACCCGAACTCCAGCCGGGCCGTCACCGACGGGATCGACCGCGCCATGGAGCCGCTGCGCGCGGCAAGCGCGGTGCCGATCACAGCCCTCCAGCTTGACGAGGGACCAAAGGGCATCGAGTCTCAGGCCCATGTCGATGGGGTGGTTGCCCCGCTGTTGGCCAAAGCGGCCGCGTTGGAAGGTGACGCCTCGGCCTTCGTGGTTGCCTGCTTTTCCGATCCGGGCCTTGCGACTTTGCGCGAACAAAGCCGCCGTCCGGTGCTGGGCATTGCCGAAAGCGCGATCCTGACCGCGATGACCATGGGTAAGCGGTTTGGCATCTTTTCAATTCTGTCGCGCTCGGTGCCGCGCCATATGCGGATGCTTGGGGCGATGGGGGTGCTGGACCGTCTGGCCGCCGACCTGCCGTTGGAACTCGGCGTGGCCGATCTGACCGACCAAAACCGCACCTTTGCCCGCCTCCGCGAGGTGGGTACGCAGCTGCGCGATGCACATGGCGCAGAGGTGCTGATCCTTGGCTGCGCCGGAATGACCAGCTATCGCGCCGATCTATCTGATGCCCTTGGCCGCCCGGTGGTTGAACCTTGCGAAGCGGCAGCCGCCATGGCTATCGGGCGGGTTGCATTGGCGCGCGCCTATGATCAGACGAAAGGATAACCTGTTGACAAAATTAAGTGAAACCGCACAGGGCATTTACGTCATTGCCGTAACCCCCTTTCACGCCGACGGTGCACTCGATCTGGATAGCACTGATCGCATGGTGGATTTCTATCTGGAGGCAGGTGCAACTGGCCTGACTGTTCTGGGTATGATGGGCGAGTCGCAAAAGCTGACAATCGAGGAATCCCAGCTGATCGTGCGCAGGATATTGCAGCGCGTGGCGGGCCGGGTTCCGGTGGTGGTTGGCGTTTCTGCCCCCGGCTTTGCACAGATGGCCGCCTTGACGCAGATGGTGATGGGTGATGGTGCCGCAGGGGTGATGATCGCACCCCCTTCGGCACTGCGCACCGATGATCAGATCGTGGGATATTATCATCAGGCGGCGGGCTTTATCGGCGATGTGCCGTTTGTTCTGCAGGATTTCCCTTTGGTGACGAATGTGCAAATGTCGGTCCCGGTCATCCGCCGCATTGTGGCGGATTTACCAAGCTGTGTTTGTCTGAAGCACGAGGATTGGCCGGGGCTGGACAAGATCTCTGCCCTGCGGGCCGAGGGGTTTCTGCACCGCCGCATCTCGATCCTGTGCGGCAATGGTGGCATGTTCCTGCCCGAAGAAATGGTGCGCGGTGCCGATGGCGCGATGACAGGTTTTGCTTATCCCGAGATGATGGTGGATGTCGTGCGGCATATGCAGGCCGGTCAGCCCGACCGCGCACAGGATCTGTTCGATGCCTACCTGCCATTGGCACGCTATGAACAACAACCAAACATCGGTCTGGCCGTGCGCAAATATACCATGGCCCGCCGTGGCATCATCGCCAATGCCGCCCTGCGCCGCCCCGGTGGCGCGCTGACTGCGAACACCATTGCCGAGATCGAACGTCTGATCCAGCGGCAGGAAAAACGGCTGAAGGACCTGAACTGATGGATCTGAAGATAGGTGGCAAACGGGCGCTGGTCTTGGGGGCCAGCCGCGGTCTGGGGCGTGCGGTGGCCGAAGGCCTTCTGGCCGAGGGCGTTGAAGTGATCGGTGTTGCGCGCAACGCCGATTCCATTCGGGCATGGGCCGGGGATGCGCCCGGCCTGACCACCCTTTCAGCTAACCTGACGGATATTGCCTCGATTGACGCAATGGCAGAGATGGTTCTAGCTGGTGGCGGGGTCGATATCTTGGTCAACAACTCTGGCGGCCCTGCACCGGGTGCCGCTGCGGCGGCGGCGCGCGTCGACTGGTTGACGCAATTCGAGGCGATGGCGGCCAATTTGTTCCATCTGACTGGCCGCCTTCTGCCGGGCATGCGCGCGCGAAAATGGGGCCGCATCATCACCATCGCGTCGTCGGGTGTCGAACAACCGATCCCCAACCTTGCCTTGTCGAATGGCATCAGGGCGGCGGTTGTGGGCTGGTCCAAGACGCTCGCCGCCGAGGTAGCCGCTGATGGCGTGACCGTGAACATCGTGATGCCTGGTCGCATCCAGACCAGCCGCGTGGCGGAGCTGGATGCCGCGGCGGCCAACCGCACGGGCAGCACGGTCGAAGCCGTGCAGCAGGCCTCGGCCGCAGCTATTCCAGCGGGGCGCTATGGTCGGCCCGAGGAATTTGCGGCAATGGTGGTGTTTCTGGCCTCCGAGCCCGCGTCCTACGTCACGGGCAGCAGGCTGCGCGTGGACGGCGGTGCGATCCGCTCGATCTGAAACGCGTCGAGGATTTACAGCCATACCTTGCCTTCGATCAGAATATGGGTGCGTCCGGCAACCAGAACCTGACCCGACCCAACCGGGCCCGGCAGCACATGCACGCGCCCGTTCCGACCGACATTGACCCCTTGAGCCATGATCGTCGGGCCATTCAACCGGCCTTGACCCAACAACCACATACCAACCGCCGCGTTGAGCGACCCGGTAATCGGGTCCTCATTGCGCGGGCTGCGCGCGGACAGCATCCGAATGTCATACTGGCTTGCCGCACCGGGCACGCTGCGCCCCAGCAGACCAATCCCCATGTCGGGGAAAACGGCGACAGCGGCTGCGTCAACCTGCAACACGGCGGCAGCGGTCTGCAATTCCAGCACATGCCAGACCGATCCATTGTCCAGAACCACGGCCGAGGCCAGCAGCGTCTGATCGATGTCCAGCGCGGCCATGATACGGGATTGCACCTCCGGGCTCATGCCGGTCTGCCGCATGGGTGGCGCGACAAAGCCCGGCAGATCACCGCTCAGATCAAGCACGACGTTGCCGATGTTGCACTCTTGAACCACGGTTTGGTGGCGCTTCGGCGCGCCCACTGTGTGCAACCAGGCCGCAGCGCTGCCAAGGGTCGGGTGCCCTGCAAAGGCCAACTCGCGTGTCGGGGTAAAGATGCGCAGCTTGTAGTCGGCATCAGGGTGCGTTGGGGGCATCAAAAATGTCGTTTCAGAAAGGTTTGTCCAAGCGGCGAAACCCTGCATCGACCTTTCCTCCAAACCCGTGCCATCCACGACGACCGCCAAACCATTACCCATGAGGGGAACTTCAGCAAACACATCGCACTGGACAAAGCGGCGTTCCATCATCTGCTGGCCTTCCTTCCTTGCATGCCTCGACGCTCTTATCGCTTGAGCCTCAAGGTCAACTCGCAACAGTAACGCCGCCGGGGCTGCGTTTGCGGCGCAGATAACGACCGGCGCCTGTCGGCACCCTCAGCGTGCCGTTTTCCACCGCCACCGCACCGCGCAGGATCACCGTAACCGGCCAACCTTGCACCCTAAGCCCTTCGTAGGGCGTATAATCCGCACCGTGATGCAGGTCCGCGTTGCGAATGATGCGCGATTCATTCGGATCCCACAGAGTAAGGTCTGCGTCAGAGCCCACGGCAATCGTGCCTTTTTGCGGGTAAAGCCCATAGAGCTTTGCATGGTTGGTCGCGGTAAGCGCGGCAAAACGGGGCAGGTCGATGCGACCTTTCATCACCCCTTCCGAAAACAGAATGGGCAGTCGCGTCTCAACCCCCGGTATGCCGTTGGGAATCCAACGGAAACTGGTTTTGCCCTGGCTGTTCAACTTGCCTTCGGCGTCGTCAAACCGGAACGGGCAGTGATCCGAGGAATAAAGATCGAAGATGCCCTGCTCCAACCCCGCCCAGCAGGCGGCTTTGCTGGCCTCGTCGCGCGGCGGCGGCGAGCAGACGTATTTCGCGCCCTCCCAGCCCTCGCGGTCCAGATCATCGGCGGTAAGCATCAGATATTGCGGGCAGGTTTCTCCTATTACCATCGTGCCCCGCTTGCGGGCGCGGTCAATCTCTTCCATCGCCTCGCGGTTGGAAACATGCACGATGACAATCGGCACATCGACAATTTCCGCCAACGATAGCGCACGGTGCGTGGCCTCACGTTCTGCCGCAATGGGGCGCGTGGTAGCATGGGCCCTGGGGGCTACGGTCCCCACCGCCTCGTGCTTGCCGATCAAAAAGCGGATCGCGTCTTCGTTCTCGCAATGCACCATAACCAAAGCGCCACTGGTGCGGGCGGCATCCAGCGTTGCCAGAATCTCATCATCGCGCAGCCGCAGCCCCTCATAGGTCATAAAGACCTTGAGCGAGGTATAACCATCCTCGACCAGCGCCGGGATCTCTTGGCCCAGCACATTGGCAGTCGGGTCGGTGACGATCAGATGAAAACTGATATCGGTCAGGCACTGCCCCTCGGCCAAGGCATGATAGGCGGTCAGGGCCTCACGCAGGCTTTGCCCCTTTTGTTGCAGGCAAAACGGCAAGATCGTGGTGTTGCCACCAAACAGGGCCGAGCGGGTGCCGCTGTGAAAATCATCCGCCATCACGATGCCATCGCCCGAAGGCTGCGCCAGATGCACATGGCTGTCGATGCCGCCCGGCAGAACGTAAAGGCCCGTCGCATCAACCTCTTGGCGGCCTGCTGCCAGGTTTTCGCCAAGGCTTACGATGCGGCCATTCTGTACCCCAATATCGCAGCGAACCACGTCAGCGGCGGTAACGACGGTGCCGCCGCGCACGACCAGATCAAACATGGCCTAGCCCACCTTTCGCAAGATCTCATCAAAGGCCGTCCACAGGTGGTCCACCTCTTCCAGCGTGTTGTAATGCACCATAGAGACCCGCAAAAGCCCGCCATCACGCATTTCACCCGCCGACTCGACCAGACGACGCGCGTGGAAATCGCCGTGGCGGATGGCGATCTTGTGGCTGTCCATCGCCTTGGCCACCGCCGCAGAATCGCGCCCGTCAAAGCGGAACGCCACCGTTGGAATGCGGTTTGACCCTTCGTTGCGCGTCGTGCCAAACACGGTGCAATCGTTGCGCTGCGTCAGATAGGACAGCAGACTGCCAACCAAGGCATCCTCTTGCGCGGTGATCGCGGCAAAGCCCTGCTCCAGCTTGTCGCGTGCACTGCCGCTGCTGCCAAGACCCGCGAAATAATCGCGGATGGCCACCACCGAATAGGCGCATTCATAGCTTGCGTTGCCCGGCTCCAGCTTTCCCGGCACTTTGTCCTTGCCGTAAAAGTAGTGATAGAGCGTGTCCAACTCCAGCAAAAGATCGTATTTCCCGTACATGACAGCGTAGTGCGGACCATAGGTCTTATAGAGGCTGAACACGTAATAATCGACATCCCAGGCTTGCACGTCGATGGCACGGTGCGGCGCATAGGCCACCGCATCGACGCAAATGCGCGCGCCGCGCTCGTGCACGAAACGGGCGAAGTCGGCGATGGGGTTCATTTGGCCCAGGATGTTGGAAACATGGGTAACTGCCACCAGCCGCGTGCGGTCGGTCATCAACGGCGCCAGATCCGACAACTCCAGATTTTGCGTCTCTTTGTTCAAAGGCCAGACTTTGATGACGATGCCAAACTCCTGCAAGGACATCCACGGGCCGATGTTCGATTCGTGGTCCGAAATCGTCACGATGATCTCGTCACCAATGGCCAGCTGGCTGCGCATCGCGCGCGCAAGGTTTTGCAGCAAAACCGTGGTCGAGGGGCCAAAGACGATTTCCTCGGGGCGCGCGGCATTCATCAACGTGGCCGCCGCATCGCGGCCTTGGCGCAGGGCATCGGCGGCGGCAAGCGAGACGTCATAACTGCCGCCGATCTGCACGTTCCGCTCGATCATGAATTCGGTCATCCGCTCGACTGCGCCTTTGAGGATCTGCGAGCCACCGGCATTGTCAAAAAGGGTCCAGCCGCGGGCAAGGCCCGGAAAATGCTTGCGCACCTGCGTCAGATCGAGGGTCGAGGAAGTCATGGAATGCTCCGGTTCAAAGGGTCAATGGTTCAGCACAGCGCCAAGGAAATTGCGCGTGCGTTCATGTTGAGGGTGGTCGAAGATTTGCGCCGGCGTGCCGATTTCCACCACCACCCCGCCATCCATAAAGACGACACGATCAGCCACTTGGCGCGCAAAGCCCATCTCGTGGGTCACGACCACCATGGTCACGCCCGTGCCCGCCAGTGATTTCATCACGTCCAGTACTTCGCCCACCATCTCTGGGTCCAGCGCGCTTGTCGGTTCGTCAAACAGCATCACCTTGGGATCCATCGCCAATGCGCGGGCGATGGCCACGCGTTGCTGCTGGCCGCCCGACAGCTTGCCGGGGTATTTCTCGGCCTGCGCCCCGATCCCCACCCGCGCCAGCAGGGCGCGCGCACGGGTTTCCGCTTGGGCGGGCGATACACCGCGCACCCGCATCGGCGCCAGCATCACATTGCGCAACACCGTCAAATGCGGGAACAGGTTAAAGGATTGAAACACCATGCCAACATCGGCGCGCACCTTTTCAAGGTTGCGCCCTGCCTCGACCGGCACCCCACCCACACGAATAAGGCTGTCGGCCTCAAACCGCTCCAACAGGTTGATGCAGCGGATCAGCGTGGATTTTCCCGAACCCGACGGCCCGATCACACAGACCACCTCACCCTCGGCAATCGTCAGGTCGATGCCATTCAGCGCGGTAAAGCCACCGAATTTCTTGCGGAGATGGGAAATTTGAATGTCGCTGCCCATCAATGATCCGCTTTGTTGTAGCTGCGCTCCAGGCGCGCGACTGCGGCCACCAAGGGCCACAGAAACAGAACATAAATTATCGCCGCGCCGATCAACGGGCTGGGATTGGCCGACAACGCTTGCGCTTGTGTGGCCTGTTTCAACAGGTCAGGCATCGCCACCACGGACGCCAGCGCCGTGTCCTTCATCACGTTGATACAGTTGTTGGTCAGTGGCGGAATGACGATCCGGATGGCTTGCGGCAAGATCACATCCACCATCATGCTGCGCATGCTCAGGCCAAGGGCGGCAGAGGCCTCGAACTGGCCTTTCGCAATCGCCTCGATGCCCGCCCGAAAGATTTCTGCGGTATAGGCCGCCGACACGAGCGACAGCGCCGAGACGGCTGACATGAACGGCGACAGGCGGATGCCGACAAAGGGCAAGGCGTAGTAGATGATGATCAGCAGCACCAAAAGTGGGATCGAGCGCATGAAGTTGATGTAGATCTTGGCCAACACCTGCACCCAGCCCGGCGCATACAGGCGCAGCAGCGCAAGCGCCAAGCCCAGCACAAGACCCGCAATTATGCTGACCACGCCCAGTTGCAGCGTAATCCACAGCCCCTGCATCAGCAGCGGAAATGTGCGGATCAGCACCGGCACGTTAAAGAAAGTATCTATGAGTTCCATACGCCTCGTTTACCCCTGCCTTGCATTCGGAGACCGCGCCCGGCGCAGCCCCCGAGGTTCGCACGCTTATTTCAGTTTAGGCATGACCATGACCGTCACGGTCGAGGTGCTGGCCTCGGCGTCCGTGCCAAACCACTTCTTGTGGGTTGCAGCCAGGAACCCTTCTTCTTTCAGCGTGGTCAAAACAGCGCTGACCTCGCCGGCCAAAGGCGCGTCCTTGGCGAACATCATCGAATATTGCTCGCCCGAAAGGATGCGCGCCACGACGGTGAACTGCGGCTTGTCCTTGACATAGTACTGCAAGGCCGGAATGTCGCTGATGTAGCCGTCGATCCGCCCGTTGCCCAGATCAAGCATCGCAGGGGCCAGACCCTCAAAGCGGCGAATGTCGGCAAAGCCATACTCGGCCAAATGCTCGGTCGCCCAGATATCGCCGGTTGACCCGGTATCCACGCCAATCACCTTGCCCTTCATATCATCCAAACCGGTCAAGCCACTGGCCGCAGTCACCGTCAACGATTGGTCGCTGTCATAGTAGGGCTGGGCAAAACTCAATTCGGCAAGGCGCTTTTGCGTGATGGTGATCGACGACACCGCCATATCAATGCGCCCCGATTGCACCGCCGAGAACAGACCATTGAAGGGAATATTCTCAAATTTCACCGTGCGCCCCAGTCGTTTGCCAACTTCCGTAGCAAGGTCGATCTCAAAGCCTACGATCGCGCCGGTGTCATCCTGAAATTCCCACGGCACGTTGCCGACGTTCGCGCCAACGGTCAGGTCTTGCGCAGATGCCATCGCGCCAAATGACAGCACCGCACCAATCGCTGCGGCCTGCATGAACATTCTTCTCATCATAACTTTGGTCCTTTCCTAGTTTCGTCTATATACTGCGGTCGAACCGGTCTGACCGGTAAGGCCAAATGAAACACGTGAAGTTTGCGATTGCAAGAATATATGGCTAGCACCAACAAATGCGCCTGATCGGGCGTGAAAGGAATCGAGCTGTGAAACCAATGATCTCCGCCTCGGCTGGATGGAGCCCGCTGCCGCAGGTGGTGGCGCGGCGCGTACAACAAAAGATTCTGGACGGCGAATGGAAGCCGGGCGATCAAATTCCATCGCAGCGCATCCTGTCAGAACACTTCAACGTAAGCCGAGCGTCCTTGCGCGAAGCCTTGCTGACGCTGGAAACCCTAGGCTTGATCAAGACCGAACCGGGGCGTGGCACTTATGTGACCGCAGGACGCAACGCTTCGACCGAAGCGCTGAAATGGCGCTACTCGGACAGTTTCGCCATGGCTGATGTCTTCGAAACCCGCCTGATGCTGGAAGGTCAGATCACCGCCAACGCCGCGCGTGTCATGTCCCCCACGATGCTTGCCATGTTGGTCGAGTTCACGGACGAGATGGAACGCTGCTGGGCCGCCGGTGACCTGTTGGCAAACGTCGAGGCCGACTTGCGGTTTCACCACGCTATCGCGGAAAGCTGCAGCAACAAGATGCTGCGCATGATGTATGAAACGGTGCAGGGTCTGCTGTCGGAAACCCAGCGCCAACCCATCCCCCATACCAACCCAAGCCGTATGCGCGACTCTGTTTCCGAGCATCGCCAGATCATTATTGCCGTTGCCGCACATGATGCTGATGCCGCCCGCGACGCAATGCGCCGCCATATTCGCAATACCGCCGCTTGCGCAGGCATTGCAATCTAACGTAGGCCGGGGCTCTGTTGATGGCGGGCATGCCCCCTCCTGACGGCATCGCAATGTGCCAATTTGATGATTGTTGAAGCCATCACAGAAGGGGAGGATACGGTCCTTCTGGCTCAGGCGCGATTTATGTCCGCAAGGACCGGATGGCCGGCATGCGGTCCTTTATGGGTGGCGGCGACATGATCCGCGAGTTTACGCGCGTCAGCGTTGTCTACAAAGATGCGCCGATGAAATTCGAAGCTGGCACCCCTGGAATCGTGCAGACCATCGGTCTGGGCGTGGCTTTGGATTATATGATGGGGCTCGGGATGGCCAATATCGCAGGGCACGAGAACCGGCTGCGCGATTCTGCCCGCACGCGGCTTGAAGGCTTGAATTGGATTACAGTGCAAGGCACACTCCAGCCCCGTCTGCCCATTCATTGCGCGGTCCACATCGCGGCGTATGCGGCGGTCGCGGTCAAGCGCGGACCGATTGCCCTCCAGCCCCGCACGGTAGCTGCACCAGACCTGCGGTCGGCGTTGCAGCCAGCCCTTGAAATAGCCGCGCCAGATCACCTCTTGCACGAATTTCTCCGCATCTTCCGGCCCAAAGTATTCACAGAAAAGGAAGAACCCGAAGGCCGGATTCGCAGCCGGAACGAGCGGGTGATTCTTGACGTTGCCGTCAAGTTGTTCTCATCCAACGGATTTGATGGAACGACGAATTCGGAAATCGCAGAGGCGGCTGGACCAAGGCGAACGTATACTATTGCTTTTCGACAAAGGCTGCGATCTATGAATGACTCATCTCCGAAGTCCTACAAGACTGGGACGTGGCCCTTGGCGAACTGGACCTCGTGGCGGACCCACGCGAGGCATTGTTCAATTACATTGCGAGCAAGCTGGAGATTTCACGGCTTCATGGGGAAAAGTCGCGCTTCATCGCCGGTGAATTACTTCGCGGTGCCCCATTTCTGAGCCTTCGCCGGAAATGGCATGCTCAAGCCGTGACCAAGGATGCTTTCGCCGTCGCGCAAGGCTGGATCGACGACGGGAAATGCAACCCTGTCGATCCGCGCCACCTATTCATCATGCTTTGGTCAACGACCCAGTTCTACGCCGATTTCGCACCAATGGCCGCGACCGTCCTTGAGGTTCCAAAGCTAAGAAGGTCCGATTTCGCGGCGGCCGCACAACAGATCATTGCCATACTCGGGCTTTGGCCGTGTCAAGAGAAGCAACGCGAACACTATTTTCGCGTAAAACAGCCCATCGGCTACTGCTATCAATAGTCCGTCTCCACGTAGACCCCTGAGCAGTCGTAAGCGACCGCCGCAGCGGTTGCTCCATTGTTCATGAAAAGGCTCGGCGACAGGAACTGCGTGGCGGTGGGCAGGTCAGCAGTGATTTAATGCTCGAAGATTGCGGCGGAGACTTCGTCCACGACGCGCACTCAGACGGATGACCCGTTGGGCGGTGCTGCGATGAGCAATGTCAGCACCCCACTCGTCGCGATGGCGAAGGACGCCCCCCTGTCGGACAGCGTCGGTGCGCCGGTGCCGTCGTTCGAGACCAGCTGCGGGCGGGTGTGGGTGCCGCGCTGGAAGCCCATGCCGATGCAGTTGATGGCGGTGGCCAGCGTCAGCGTAGTGGCCAGCGCGGCGGTCGATCCGTAAAGCCCGAAGAATCCCGTGCCGGTTGCCTGCAATGTCGTCAGCGAAATCCGCGTCACGAATGTCCAGCCGCCCAACGCTGCGACGTTGCCAAGCCAGCATGCCCAGCCAGCAGAACGCTGCTCGGTCGCCGAATCCACCACCGCCGCAGAAGTTAGGCGCCAGCGGCGCATGCTGGCGGCAAGGTTCGTTGCGGCCAGCGTCGGGTGCGAAACCGTTCCGACCGAGGTGATCAGGCCTTCGGTGGTAATCGTCGTGGTGACGGACGGGGACCAGTTCGCGATCCGGTTGACCCCGAAATGCGGCTGGAGAGGGAAGTCCCGGCCCGAGGGGCGCATGACGTCGATCCACGGGGCACCCGCCCGGTTGCGGGCGTAGACGGCCGCCTTGCCGGTGGTCGGAGGGGACCCTTCTCGTCGCGCCTGTCGCCGCCCCGGCTGCGGAAACTGTCGATCTACGGCGTCGGCCATAAGGCTGCCGTCGTCGCGAGGTTCATCCCGTGCTGCCCAGCTTCCTGCGACGGCGTCGGTTTCATCTGCCGGTTCTCTTTGGCGTTGGCACGGGGCGTCGGCCAGAGCCCCAGCAGTTCCGTCCGGTTCCCGCCACTCGCCCGGGTTCCAGAGCGAACGCGCGGGGTTGGCCAGTTCGTCTCGCTCGCGGATGGCGAGAATGAACAGCCGTTCCCGCTTATGGGGCGCGCCGACTGCCGCCGCCGTGAAGAGGCCTGACAAATTCCGATCCCAGTCATAACAGCCGCAGGCGGGACTGCGGTCGAACTCAACTCCAAACCGAATTTTAACCTAATCTATTCATGGAGTTGCGGAAAATTCACCAAAACGGCGGAGGCAACAGGTCTAGAGAATATCGGCCCGGAGAGAACGCTTTCTGACCATCTGGGGAATGTGTCGGTTAGCAGCCCCACCCGCATAACCCCCGAAAACAACGGAAAAATCCGGCCGCGGCCGGATCGAGAGAACGCTTTCATGGGGGCAAGTGGCGGAGAGAGCGGGATTCGGGCCGTTGAACTCGTTACGAACATCGACTTTCACAGCGATGATGATGAAGGCTGAAACAGTATTCAAATCCTGTCACGGCAACAAAAATATCAATGCCAAACAATAACTTGCAGAATAATTGGGGAGGCCGTTCGCATTTGTAGTTCCGCCGTGAAAGCACTGTGGAAGCAACAGACATGAAGTCAGAACTGTTGCAGCCGCGATACAAGGAAGAAAAATGCTGATCCCGACGGCAAAGCCCTTGAGGCGGGGCATGGGCTACCCAATATCCTGCAGATCAGGGCCGTAAGGTTGCAACTAAAGGCCAGTGAAATGTTTGATGGTGCGTTCCAGTGGATTTTGAGCCGCGGGCTGGAAATAGTTACGTTGTTCGCCAGTTTCGCCACGTTTGCCGCGTTGTTCTATGCCCACCTCGCAAATCGATCCCATTAGCTCAGTGTCTGGCGAGCCTAGCGTGCAAGGTCAAGAAGCAGCTGAGACAGGGTAGTATGCTGGTCTGCGAGATCCAGAATTACGTCAAAATGATTGCGGTCTGGAATTTTGTGGATCGGCCAGCCCGTAACCTTTCCGAATGCGTCGGACTGACAGTCAAAGCCGATGGATTCACCTGCCCCCGCAGCGAGTGCCAATGCACCTCGCAAGAATTGGGGTGGATGTCGCAACGGGCTTTGTCCCATTTCGGCGGCAGTGAACTGCATCCAGTCTTGCACATGGCTTGCAGCCAGCGGAGCAAGTTCGAACAGACCGGAAACCGGCAGACAGGCGTGCAGTGGCTGCTCTGGCAAGCCCAATGAAGCCTGCCAACCCGATTGTGCCACAGCGGCAGCAAGATGGCCACCTGCAGAAGACCCGGTCACGGTGATCCGTGTTCGGTCAATGCCAAGCGCATCTGCATGGTGCCAAAGCCACGCAATCGCTTGGCGGCAGTCGGCGACGATGTCGGTGATGCTGGCACCGGGGGCCAGGCGGTAATCCGGCACCGCGCACGCAATGCCCTCGGCCGCCAGCATGGGCGCTGCAAATGCGGATTGAGCCCGTGACAGGGCGCGCCAGTACCCACCGTGGATGAACACCACAACGGGACGCCGCTCGCCAGCCTTGGTGCCAAACAGATCCAGTTTCAGGCCGGAAGCGGGGCTGAAAATCAGCCCTGCGCGCACATTCGGCAGGTCGTAGGCCTTGTCCGACAGGCTTTGGTACAGACCTATAATGTGCGAAAACTCCGCCTCTGTGACGGTCGAGCGAGCGGTATAGTCGGCGTCCAGTTGCGCGCGGGGCAGGGTTGCTTCGTCGGCCAGCATCAGATCACCACAGGGTTGGAGCGGTTCTCGATCAGCCGCACTAGGGACAATGCGGTCAGGGCCGAGGATTTGGGGTTTTGGGCCAAGGGAAGGTTGTCGAGCGTGATCTCCATGCGACCGAAATCGCCGGTTGCAACGACCCGGTGCCGGTTGGCCGTGGCGGCGGGATCGGCAATCAGCCGCAACGTTGTTGCATCCGGGCCAAGGCCCGCCAGAGCGGTGATCATTGCTACATTGGCGTTTAGGGGAAAGCGTTGCGCGGCGAGGCGGGCAGAGCCTTGGAAAAAGCAATACGGGGCAGCCAGGTTGGCCAGATCGCACAGGGTTTCGGCCTCGCTGCCAAGCCAAGCCAGCGCGGGTTTGGTCACCTCATGCGTCACCTGCGCCAAGGGGAGCCGTGTGGCGGCAGACAGGGCATCCATGCCACCCAATGCCCCGGGAGGGATCAGGATCTGGCGGTTGTTGCTGCGGGCGAGGGCACGCAATTGGTCAAGGGGGCCATCTTCGGAAAAGGCCGAGGTCGAGGCGGGGGCAAAATCGGCCCCTGCGGCCAAGGCAGCCTGCCCCCAGGGCATCACGGAGGCACGGCCTGCGGCTTCGACAACCAGTTCCGGCCGGAAAGCCGCCAACTCGCCGGGGTCGGTGATCAGCGGAAAGGGAAGGCTGCGGTTGATATCGCGCAGGCCGACTGCAACCAGTTCCACGGGGGCTTGCCGCACCGCCAGCAGCCGCGCAACCTCAGCCCCGATCGCGCCCCACCCTACCAGAACCAGCCGCATCAGACGCCAACCCAAGTCTGAACGCGGGCATGATCACGGGTCAGGTCTTCACCCGTTCCGGTCCAGACGGTGGTACCTTTCTCCAGAATAAAATGGCGGTCTGCCAACCGTTTGAGCACTGAAAAAGTCTTGTCGATCAGTAGGATGGACTGACCATCACGCTTCAGCGTTTCCACCACGTGCCAGATCTCGGCGCGAATGACCGGGGCAAGCCCTTCGGTCGCTTCATCCAGAATCAGCAGGCGCGGATTGGTCATCAACGCCCTGCCTATGGCCAGCATCTGTTGTTCGCCACCCGACAGCGTACCCGACATTTGGCCCGCGCGTTCCTCCAGGCGGGGAAACAGGTCGTAAATGCGCGCCAGCGTCCACGGCGATGTTGCGCCCAATCGGTTGGCCGCTGTCGCAATCAGGTTTTCGCGCACAGTCAGGGTCGGAAAGATCTGTCGCCCCTCTGGCACCAGACCAAAACCAAGCCGCGCCACCTTTTCAGGGGCCAGTCCACCGATGGCGCGACCGTCATATTGCACGGTCCCTCCCTTTGGCGGCAGCAGACCCATGATCGCCCGCACAGTCGTGGTCTTGCCCATGCCATTGCGGCCCATCAGGGTGACGATCTCGCCATCCTTGATATCAAGCGAGATGTCGAACAGCACCTGGCTTGCGCCGTATCCGGCTTGAAGGCTCTGAACAGACAGCATCAAGCGTCCTCCTCCCCCAGATAGGCTTTGCGCACTGCGGGGTTGGCGCGGATTTCATCGGCGCTTCCGGCGGCGATCACCCGACCATAGACCAAGACCGAAATCCGGTCAGCCAAAGCAAAAACCGCCTCCATGTCATGTTCCACCAGCAACATCGCGCAATCGCCACGCGCGGCCAGAAGTGCTTCGATCATCTGTTGGCTTTCCAGATGTCCAAGTCCGGCCATCGGTTCATCCAGCAGCAACAGCCGGGGTCGCTGCGACAGGGCCATCAACAGCTCTAATTGCTTTTTCTCGCCATGCGCCAGATCGGCAACCTTGATGTCAGCGCGCGCACCAAGGGCACTGGATTTCAGAACGTCGGACACCTCATCCCAAACATCCGCCCGTTTGGCGGCGCGATCAAAGATACGGAAATTGCCGCCTTCACGGGCTTGAATGGCAAGGCCAAGGTTCTGCCGCACGGTCATGTCATCAAGCAATGAGGTGATCTGGAAGGTGCGGCCCAGTCCCAAAGCCACCCGGTCAGAACGCGGCAGTTTGGTGATGTCGCGGCCCGCAAGGTGAATATGACCCGCGTTCGGAATCAACTCGCCGCAGATCTGGTTGATGATGGTGGATTTACCTGCGCCATTCGGCCCGATCAGGGCATGAATCTCGCCCGTACCGACGGTCAGCGATACATGGTCAGTGGCGGTCAAGCCGCCAAAGGTTTTCACCAGACCGGCGATTTCAAGAACGTGAGTCATTGCTTGCCCTTCAGCTTGGCAATCAGCGCCATCAGCCCGCCTTTGGTGGTCAGCACGACGGTCAACAGAAGGATGCCGACAGGCAGCATCCAGTGTTCGGTGTAGCGCGCCAGCGTGGTCTCCAACGCGAACAGCGCCCCGGCCCCGATGAACGGCCCGGCCAGCGTGCCGACGCCGCCCAGGATCACCATGACCATCAACTCACCCGACTTTGACCAATGCATCATGTCAGGCGAGGCATAGCGCAGGAAATTGACCATCAGCGCACCCGCCAGTCCCGCGCCCATGCCCGACAGGACAAAGGCGTAAAGTTTGTAGCGATAGGTCGAAATGCCCGACGCGGCCATGCGGCGTTCGTTCTGGCGGATGCCAGCGATGATCTGGCCGAAGGACGATTGCACAAGGCGGCGCAGGAACAGGTAATAGGCTGCAGCAAAGGTCAGGACGAGCCAGTAAAGCGTCGACTTGTTCTTCATGTCCAGCCCCGGCAGGGCATTGGTGCGCCGCACCATGATGCCATCTTCGCCGCCATAGGTTTTCAAGCTGATGAACAGAAAAAAGAACATCTGCGCAAAGGCCAGCGTGATCATGATGAACTGCACCCCCCCGGTGCGCAGCGACAGTGCGCCAACCAGCGCGGCGGCCATTCCGGCGACAACAATTGCAGCGGGCAGTGTGATCAGCATCTGATCGGTGCCGGGGATGACGCCCAGAAACAAGGTGCCTGCGTCAAAGTGGTGATACATGATCCCCACCACATAGCCGCCAATCCCGAAAAACGCCGCGTGGCCAAAGCTGACCATGCCGCCGTAGCCAAGAATAAAGTTCAGGCTGGCCGCGGCCATGCCGTAAATCAGGGCTTGGCCGACCATTTTGATCCAGCTTGATTGCCCGGTTAGGTCAGCCAGAAACGGCACGGCGGCCAGAACGACAAAGACCAGCAGCAGGATGATGTTTTCGCGCTTCATGTCAGCCCCCCGCTGCAAACAAGCCGCGCGGGCGAACCAGCAGAACCAAGGCCATCATCAAGTAAATTCCCATCGAAGACAGGCCAACGCCCAGTGCCTGCGCCTCGGACCCCGGCATGATCTCTTGCAGCAGCCGGGGCAGAAACGCCCGCAGCATGGTGTCGAGCATGCCAAGAATGATCGCCGCCACAAAGGCCCCCTTGACCGACCCGACGCCCCCGATCACCACGACGACGAAGGTGGCGAGGATGATCTCATCCCCCATGCCGACCTGCACCGACACGATGGGCGACGCCATGACACCCGCAAGCCCCGCCAACAGCGCGCCCAGCGCGAAAACGGCGGTATAAAGACCCTGTATGTTCACCCCCAGGGCCCGCACCATCTGACGGTTGCTGGCGCCGGCGCGCACCAGCATGCCGATGCGCGTCTTGTTGATCAAAAGGTAAAGCCCCACGGCCACGGCCAGACCCACGGCAATCACGAACAAGCGGTAGATCGGGTAGGGCAGGCCGGGCAAAATCTCGATTGAGCCCGCGAAAATCTCGGGCAGCGACGTGAACAGCGGCTGACGGCCAAAGATCAGCACGGTGGATTGGTTAAAGATCAGGATCAGCGCAAAGGTGGCCAGCACTTGGTCAAGGTGGTCGCGGGCGTAAAGCCTGCGCATGACCCCCAGCTCCACCGCGATCCCTGCGATGGCCGATGCCACCAGCCCTGATAGCAGCCCCCCCCAGAACGACCCGGTCTGAATGGCCACCCATGATGCGGTAAAGGCCCCCACCATATACAGCGCGCCATGAGCCAGATTGATGACCCCCATGATGCCGAAGATCAGCGTCAGGCCGGCCGCCAGCAAAAAGAGTGTGACGCCGTATTGCAGTCCGTTCAAAAACTGCTCGAACAACAGGATCATTTGCTCGCGCCCCTAAGGTGAATGTGTGGGAAGGGTGGTGCCAGAGAACGGGCCAGA
>JBKJTI010000267.1:0-17470 GCA_046590425.1 Cypionkella sp.
CTCACTGAAAGAAATCAACCTTTCGTCGCAGGGCGCCACGCGCAGGATGTTGGTGGTGCCCTTGACGTTGAACGGCACACCTGCGGTGACGACGATCATATCCTCGCTTGACGCAAAACCATCGTCGCGCGCGACCTTCACTGCCGCCAGCACAGCGCCTTTGAAGCGGTCTTGCGGTGGGGTGATGGCGCAGTGCAGCCCCCAGGTCAGTGACATTCGGCGCGCGGTGGACATCAGCGGTGTCAGCGCTAAGATTGGCACTTGCGGGCGTTCGCGCGCCACCAGCGATGCGGTGGTGCCGGTCTGCGAGAAGCAGGCAATCGCCTTGATGTTGGTGGCTTCGGCAATTTCACGCGCCGCAGACACAATGCCATCGGCAGTCGTTTCACGCCGAACTTGCCGCGAGGCCTCGATCACCTGCCGGTAGGTCGGGTCTTTTTCAACCGCCAGCGCCACGTTGTTCATCGTGGTCACAGCCTCGATCGGATACCTGCCCGCAGCCGATTCGGCCGAGAGCATTACGGCATCCGCACCTTCATAAATGGCAGTCGCCACGTCTGAGACTTCCGCGCGGGTCGGAACCGGCGCTTCGATCATCGACTCCAGCATTTGTGTCGCCACGATCACCGGTTTGGCAGCGGCCCTCGCACCGCGCACAAGGCGCTTCTGGATCGGTGGCACCGAGGTGACGGGCAGTTCCACGCCCAGATCGCCGCGCGCCACCATGATGCCATCCGAGACAGCCAGAATGGCGTCATAGGCCTTCACAGCAGCGGGCTTTTCGATCTTCGACAGGATCGCGGCGCGACCTTTGGCCAGAACGCGGGCCTCGATCACATCTTCGGGGCGCTGGACGAAGGACAGTGCCAGCCAATCCACGCCCAACTCGCAGGCGAATTCCAGATCTTCGCGGTCTTTCGCCGAGAGCGCGGCCAAAGGCAGCACCACGTCAGGCACGTTGACGCCCTTGCGGTTGGAGATCACGCCGCCAACCTCAACCACGCAATTCGCGAAATCCTTACCACAGTCTTTGACCCGCACGCGGATCTTGCCGTCGTTGACCAGCAGGCTTGCACCCGGCTCCAACGCGGCAAAAATCTCAGGATGTGGCAGTTGCACCCGGTTCAGATCGCCCGGCGTGCTGCTTAGATCCATGCGGAACGCAGCACCCTCAACCAGCGTCTCGCCCGCCGGATTTGCGAACACGCCAACTCGCAGCTTTGGCCCCTGAAGGTCGGCCAGAATCGCGATCGGGCGGCCAGTATCAGCCTCGACCTGGCGGATGATGGCATGGCGCGCGGCCTGCTCGGCATGGGTGCCATGGCTCATGTTCAGGCGGAACACATCGGCTCCGGCCTCAAACAGCGCGCGGATCATTTTGTAGTCGCTGGAGGCTGGCCCAAGAGTGGCCACGATCTTTACGTTCCGAAGGCGTCTCATGCCTTTTTCCTTTTCGTCGCATATATTTTTCGTGGTGGGCCGCGCGTCTTATGGAACAAACTGACGCGCGGAGCAACTGGCGGTTTTGGTAGCGGTAGCATAAATAGATGAAGTCGAGGAATTGTGACGGGAATAGCATGGCTTTTTCGATTTCGGGCGAAAACAGACCGGGCCGCTGGCTGGTGACCTGTGATCACGCAACCAACCGGGTGCCTGATGATTTGGGCGGCACTCTGGGCATCAGTGATGCCGATATGGATCGCCACATTGCTTATGATGTCGGGGCGGCGGGTTTGGCACAAGCTTTGGGTGAGGCGCTGGACAGCCCGGTGATTTGTTCCGACTTCTCACGTCTGGTGATTGATCCGAACCGCGGCGAAGACGACCCGACCCTCGTGATGAAGCTCTACGACGGCACCATCATTCCAGCTAACCGCCACGTTGACGCGATGGAAACCGTGCGGCGGCTAAACACGCTTTATCGCCCCTACCACGCCGCCTATGCCCGCATGGCCGCCCGCCAGCCCGATACGGTGATCCTCGCCATCCATTCCTTTACCCCCTGCCTGAAGGGGCGCCCATCGCGGCCTTGGCATGTCGGCGTGCTCTATAGTCATCGGGATCAACGATTTTCCAAGCCACTGATCGACCGGCTTCAGGCCGAAGCCGATCTCTGCATCGGTGACAACGAGCCCTACGCGGGCCATCTTCCCGGCGATGCGATTGACATGCATGCGCTACAGGCTGGACGGCACAACACCTTGATTGAGTTGCGCAATGATCTGATCGCAACTGAGGCCGAACAGCTGGCTTGGGCGCTGCGGCTTGCCCCGATTCTGACGGAAGTGCTGGCCGCGCTGCCGGATTGAATGAATTGTTCGAAACAATCGCCGCATCACTTTAAAATTGTGGAAAAATTACGGCAAAATTACCGCAAAAGTTGACGCGGCAGCACTTCCGCTTTCCTACTGGCCGCCAGAGTCAATTTTACGGGTGCCGATATGGAATTTCTGCTGTTGCTTGCCTTGCCCGTGCTGGGCTTTGTTTTTTCTGGCTCTGATGATGATAAAGACGAAGACCCCGCACAGCCGGGTGACACCCTGTCTGGCAGTGATGGCAGCGACACTCTGCTTGGTCATGCTGGCGATGATGTAATCTCTGGCCTCGGCGGCGATGATAGACTGGTCGGCAATGCGGGCGATGATACCGTCCGGGGTGGTTTCGGCGATGATACGGTTGATGGCAGCGCGGGCGATGATGAACTCCACGGCGGCGCGGGCAATGATCTCGTGCTTGGTCTGACCGGCGACGACAGCATGTTTGGCGGTCGCGGTGACGATGTTGTGCTGGGCGAGCAGGACAACGATTCGATCTCGCTGGGGGAGGGCGATGACACCAACTGGGTGGATGACGAAGTGTCGCAATCGGCGTTCAACGCCGGCCAGTTGGGCGACGACACTGTGCAGGGTGATGCAGGCAACGATTCCATCTGGGATTACTCCGGCAGCAACTCGCTGGATGGGGGCGATGGCAATGACGCAATTTCGGCAACCGACAACCAGTTGGAGGGCTGGGAATCCGCCGCTCAGGCGTCTGATGAAATCTCAGGTGGTGCGGGCAATGATCTGCTGATCGGCGATAACGGCGATACGCTGACGGGTGGCGCGGGCAATGACCTGATTGTCACGATCCATGAGCGCGACGATGCCGAAGCCGTCACTGTCAGCGATTTTGATGGCAGTGAAGACCGACTTGAACTGGATGTCGATGCGCGCGTCGCCGATCTGTCGCAATGGACGCTGTTCTCGTACACCGATACCGACACAGGCACGGTCACGGTCGGCCTGGAAAACAACACTGATCCCGATCAAACCATCGAGCTGGCGTATTTGACAAACCCGAGCAATTTTGCAGTTTCACAAGTGGCGCTGTATCAAATCTGAAAGCGCGCTCTGGTTTTCATAAAGAAAACCAGAGCAAGCCATCAAACCGCCGCTTTACGCATCTCATCGAGATAAATCTCGCGCAGCCGTGCCACCACGTGACCCGGTTTACCGCTGCCCACGTGCGCGCCATCAATCTCCACCACCGGCATCACAAACGCCGAAGCCGAGGTGATAAACGCCTCATCCGCGCCTTGGGCTTCGGCGATGGAAAACGCCCGCTCCTCAACCTCCATTTGCGCCTCGACCGCAAAGCGCAGCACGGCGGCACGAGTGATGCCGTGCAGAATATCGGACGACAACTGGCGGGTGATGATCTTGTTGCCCTTCACGATATAGGCGTTGTTCGAAGTGCCCTCGGTCACCACGCCATCTTCGACAAACCAGCTGTCATCGACCCCTGCCTTTTTCGCCGCCATTTTCCCCATCGAGGGATAGAGCAACTGCACTGTCTTGATGTCACGCCGCCCCCAGCGAATATCCGGGATCGAGATCACCTTGAAGCCGATCTTCGCCGCCGGATTGTCGGCCAATCCCGGTTTGGCTTGGGTGAACAAAACCACCGTCGGTTTCACATCCTCCGAAGGATAGGCAAAATCCCGGTCCCCCGCATTGCCGCGGGTGACTTGCAGGTAGACCATGCCATCGCCAATCTGATTCACCGCCACCAATTCGCGGTGAATCGCCAGCCATTCGGTGTCAGAATGCGGGTTCTGCATCTCTAGTTCTGACAGGCTGCGCGCCAGTCGTACACAATGCCCGTCAAAGTCGATCAGCTTTCCGTCCAGCACCGAAGTGACCTCATAGACGCCATCCGCCATCAGAAAGCCACGATCAAAGATCGAGACTTTCGCTTCGGCTTCAGGCAGATAGTCGCCGTTCAGGTACACGGTTCTGGACATGCTCATCATCCTTAACATCTGCGCTTGGTGGCCCATTCTGGCACTAGGGTGTGAGACAGAAGCACGGGGGCGTCAAGGCCGCAGCATAGCGTTGCTGCTCTGCGGCGGGGGTTTGCAAAGAACTGCGAGAAAAGGCTTTGGCAAAAGAATTATTATGTCCATATTCTCAATACGGACGAAGAATAGTTGAATAATCCACGGAATACCCAGATTTTCCCGCAGAAAATTCCACATATCCCGCGCACTTACATGGCAAATTGCTGCACCTGCAAATTCAACTTGCCGTTCGATGCGCAACAATATATCAAATGCATCAAATATATAGAAATATCCTTGCGAGGCAAAAATGTCTTTCCGTCTGCAACCCAGCCCTCCCGCGCGCCCCAACCGCTGCCAGTTGTTCGGCCCCGGATCGCGGCCCGCGTTGTTCGCCAAGATGGCCGCTTCGGCGGCGGATGTGATCAACCTTGATCTGGAAGATTCGGTGGCACCCTCCGACAAAGACCAGGCTCGCGTCAATATCATCGAGGCGGTCAATACGCTCGATTGGGGCAAGAAAACCCTGTCGGTACGGATCAACGGCCTTGACACCTCGTTCTGGTATCGCGATGTGGTCGATCTTCTGGAGCAATGCGGCCCGCGCTTGGATCAGATCATGATTCCCAAGGTCGGTTGTGCTGCGGATGTCTACGCCGTTGACGCGCTGGTGACAGCGATTGAACGCGCCAAGGGCCGCACCAAGCCGATCAGCTTTGAGGTGATCA
Source organism: Cypionkella sp. (assembly GCA_046590425.1). Classification (GTDB taxonomy): domain Bacteria; phylum Pseudomonadota; class Alphaproteobacteria; order Rhodobacterales; family Rhodobacteraceae; genus Cypionkella. The sequence continues at coordinate 5,050 of JBKJTI010000267.1, forward strand.
TCGAATCCGCCGCTGGTATCGCCCACGTCGAGGAAATCGCGGCATCCAGCCCGCGCTTGCAGGCGATGTCGTTGGGCGCTGCGGATTTCGCGGCCAGCATGGGGATGCAGACCACCGGAATCGGGGGCACACAGGAAAACTACTACATGCTGCGCGACGGCGTGAAGCATTGGTCCGATCCGTGGCATTGGGCGCAGACAGCCATCGTTGCCGCCTGCCGCACCCATGGCATCCTGCCCGTCGATGGCCCGTTCGGCGATTTCAGCGATGATGAGGGGTTTCGCGCCCAAGCCCGCCGCTCGGCCACTTTGGGCATGGTCGGCAAATGGGCGATCCATCCCAAACAAATCGTTTTGTCGAATGAGGTCTTCACCCCGTCAGAGGCCGCTGTGGCTGAGGCGCGCGAGATTCTCGCCGCGATGGCCGATGCGAAGGCGCGGGGCGAGGGTGCCACCGTCTTTAAGGGCCGCCTGGTCGATATTGCCTCGATCAAACAGGCGGAAGTGATTGTGAAACAGGCGGAAATGATTGCTGCTGCTTAATGTTTCGGCGCCGTAAAGATCCGTTGACTCAGGGGTTTTGTGACGGCAGTGTGACGCAACGGCGCCTCAGGGTGCCCTGAAATACCCGCGCGGCAAAGGGAGAGGAGGCCCAATGCCGCAACATCGGGAGGATGCACGCCCCGTGGTAGCCCACGGGGCTGTGCTATTTTTAGGGCCAAGATTTTAAGCCACGTTTAGGCCAGCGGCAGGCAAATCTCAGTGAGCAATTCCTCGGGTGCCACGTTCATCGGTGTGTTCAGATAGACCTCGAACACCGGGCTGTCGGCAGGGGTTTCGCCGGATCCCGGCAACCAGTTGCGATACAGCTGTTCATAGGCTGCGGGCAGGCCGGAATAGGGGCCTTGAAAGCGCAGCACGGCATGGCGTCCGGCTGGCAGGTTCACCTGTTCCAGCGGCGGATCAATCGGCCCAGAGTCGATCTCAAACCCGGCATGGCTGCGCAGATCGGTGGCGGTCACCGCCGAGGGGTCGTCATAATAGACCCCGACCATGCCGCCACATGCGCCCAGCAACTTGCGCGCGGCCAGCACGGCACCGCCCTTCTCAAAGGCGCGACCAATCTCGGTATAAGCGCCCATATGCGGCATCGCGGCCAGTCTGCGGGCGGGGTCTTGTCGAATTTCAACAGCATACATCAGCGGTTCTCCAGTTCTGAACAAGGGGGGCAGGGGACGCAGCTCACCCTTGGCGCGGAAGGCGGCCGGCGGGGTGCCATAAAGCTCGGCAAAGCTGCGGGTGAACGACGCAAGGTTCGGATAACCGACGGATCGTGCGATCCTGGCCAAGGGCGCGGCGTTCTGCACCAGCGCCACAGAGGCGCGGTACATCCGCATCCGCCGGACCGCTGCCGCCGCCGTTTCCCCCATCAACGCATGAAACACCCGATGAAAGTGAAACCGCGACAGCGCCGCAACATCTGCCAGTGCATCCAAGCTCAAATCCCCAGCGGGGTTGTCATGGATGTAATCCAACACGCGGATCAATCGGGCCTCGTAGGTGTTTGTCATCATATCCGTCCTTGCGTCGTGTGGTTCTGATGCCATGCCAGACTATTGCAAATCTTGCGGATGTGCAGCGTCCAGCCCATACCGCCCTCGTTGGTTGCATTTTCTCCGCCACGCGGCCATATAGGGGGCCTTGCCGATGATTTGGCCTGCGATGGAGTGCTCGATGAACTACCTCGAATTCGAGAAGCCTTTGGCCGAAATTGAAGGCAAGGCCGAGGAGCTGCGCGCGATGGCGCGGAGCAATACGGGGATGGATGCCACCAAAGAGGCCGAGCAGTTGGACCGCAAAGCGGATCAGTTGCTGAAGGATCTCTACAAGGATCTGACGCCGTGGCGGAAATGCCAAGTTGCGCGCCATCCGGAACGGCCCCACTCCAAAGACTACATCGAGGCTTTGTTTCAGGAATACACCCCGCTCGCAGGTGACAGGGGATTCTCGGACGATCACGCGGTGATGGGCGGCCTTGCCCGTTTCAACGATACTCCGGTGATGGTGATCGGGCACGAGAAGGGCAACGACACCAAAAGCCGGATTGAACGCAACTTTGGCATGGCGCGCCCGGAAGGCTACCGCAAGGCAGTGCGGCTGATGGATATGGCGCACCGCTTTCATCTGCCGGTGATCACGCTGATCGACACCCCCGGCGCTTATCCGGGCAAGGGCGCGGAAGAACGTGGGCAGGCCGAGGCGATTGCGCGCTCGACCGCGAAATGTCTGGAGATTGGTGTACCGCTGATTTCGGTGATCATCGGGGAAGGCGGCTCTGGTGGGGCGGTGGCTTTTGCCACGGCGAACCGGATCGCGATGTTGGAACATTCGGTGTATTCGGTGATCTCGCCGGAGGGGTGTGCTTCGATCTTGTGGAAAGACGCGGAAAAGATGCGGGAGGCGGCGGAAGCTTTGCGGCTGACGGCGCAGGATTTGCAGAAATTGGGCGTGATTGACCGCATCGTGAAGGAACCGCTGGGTGGGGCTCAGCGCGGGCGGAAAGAGACGATTGAAGCGGTTGGCAAGGCGATTGAGACCATGCTGAAAGAGTTGTCGGGCAAGAAACCCGAGGCTTTGATCAAGGATCGGCGGCAGAAGTTTCTGGATATGGGCAGCAAGGGGTTGGCGGCCTAAGAGGGTGTCCACGCGTGGACAGGCTCTGCGTTTATGTGAAATCAATGAGTTAGGGCCGCGTGTTTACGCGGCCTTAACTTTTGCCGCATGAAGGGTGACGGGGCCGCCAAGGTGTCACGATGAGCCGCAAACGCACCGGAACCAATCTGCCGCCGCCGTTCTTGAAGCGGATCAGCTTGCTGCCAGAGCGGATCGCGGGGCGCAAAGAGTATCCGTTCAACCTGCCTTGGTTGGCCGACCCGGAGTTTGAACTGAATTTCACCGCTGCCGTCACCATCATTGTCGGCGAAAACGGCACAGGAAAATCCACGCTGATCGAGGCGCTTGCGGGCTTGAGCGGTTATGACGAGGCCGGGGGCGGCAAGGGTTATCGCCCGGTCGATCATTCCCGCGCGATTGATACCAGCGGAAGCGCGCTGGGCGAGGTGATGCGGGCGGCCTGGTTGCCGAAAGTGACGAATGGCTGGTTTTTCAAGGCGGAGTTGTTCTTCAGCGTGGCGCGCTATCTCGACGAAGCGGCGCGGGACGGCGGTGGCCCGCCGCCGGATTATCTGTCGGAAAGCCACGGCGAGGGGTTCTTGCGCTTTTTTGAGGAACGGCTGTCGCGGCAGGGCATCTATTTTCTCGATGAACCGGAATCTGCGTTGTCGCCCAAGCGCCAGTTGCAGCTGTTGCGGATTCTCAGCCGTATTCAGGCGCAGGGTCGCGCGCAGGTGATCATGGCAACCCATTCACCGCTGCTGATGGCACAGCCCGAGGCAAAGGTGCTGGAAATCAGCAAAGCCGGTCTTTCTGGTGCTGACTATCGCCAGACGCGGCATTTCAAGTTGTATCAAGCGTTTACGGCTGATCCCGGCGGCTTTATTGACGGCGCCATTGCGGATGAAGATACGGGCCTTTTTTAGCGCGGTCTTTTGGTCTGCTTTCCTCATTGCATGCTATCCACCGGATCGGGCTGGATTTTTCATACAATCTCTGCGAGAGTAACAGTGTCATGACAGCCGATGCGCCCCGCAGAGCCATCGGCATATAGGCAGGCGGCAGATATGGACCCTAACGCGATACGTACCCATCCATTCTGGCAAAACGCGCTGAAGGCCCGCGCGCGGATTTTGCAGATATTAAGCTCCGATATGCCGGCTTGGATGTTTTTCCTCGATTTTCTGGTCTATCCGCCACTGATCCTGCTGTGTCTTGTGCTGGCTTTTGGGCCGCAGGGCGGATTTGCCTCCGCGGGGTTGATCGCGCTGGGGCTGCTGGGTTGGAGCTTGGCGGAATACCTGATCCACCGCTTTGCTTTCCACCACGCGCCTGTGTTGCAGCAGATCCATCTGGCGCATCATCACGCCCCGCGTGAGTTGCAAGGTACGCCGATGCTCGTAACGCTCTTGGTGTTTTATGGGCTGGTGTACTGGCCGTTGACTTTGGCCTTGCGGCCCGAGTGGGCGGCAGCGGCAATGGCGGGGGTGCTTTTGGGCTATCTCGGCTATATCAGCGTGCATTATGTGGTGCATCATCTGGGCAGCGGCGGGCGGCCGTGGTTGCGCCGGTTGATCCGGCTGCATGCCGTGCATCACCATGATGTTGCGCATAATTTTGGCGTCACCTCGCCGCTGTGGGATTGGGTGTTTGGCACCTTGGCGCGGCGCTGATTACCACCAGCCCAGATGCGCGCGGGTGGCGCGTTCAGCGTCATACTCTGGGCCATTGATCGCGCCTGCGGTGGCATCTTGCAGCATTTGGCCGGGGGTGGGCAGATTGGTCGCGTGCGCGGCTGTCCACAGCGCCGAGCGTTGCAGCGCACGGGCGCATTGCGAATAGACCTCGGCGGTGCGGATCACGATGACGCTGCGGGGTTGCATGCCGTCGCGGTCAAAGCGGGCGCGCAGGGCTGCGTCGGCGGTGATTTTGGCGGTGCCGTTGACGCGGACGGCGGTGGTTGATCCGGCCACGAGGAAGATCAGCGACACACGGCCATCGCGGATGATGTTGCGCAAGCTGTCGATCCGCTCGTTCCCCTTCCAGTCGGGCATCAGCAGCGTCTCGGCATCCAGCGGAATCACCACCGGGTTTTCATCGCCGCGCGGAGAGCCATCGGTGCCTTCGGGGCCAACCGTGGACAGGATGCAGAACCGCGAGGCGGCGATGAAGGCGGCATAGGCGGGGGTGAGATGGTTGGTCACCTTGGTAATCGCTGGCTTGCCGGGGGTGCCGTAATGGGCGTGCAGCTCGTCGAGGGTGGTGATCCAAGTGGGGGAAGTCATGGCTTGCCTTGGTATGCTGGGCCAGAGTGCCTCCGGCGGGGATATTTGAGCACAGAGGATGAGCTTAGGCAGATTTGGGTTTCTTTGCGGCTTTCGGTTTCTTCGGCTTGGGTGGAGGGGCGTCTGCGGCCACGGCGCGCAGGGCGCGGGCGCAGAGGTCGGGGTCGTCAAGCGCTTCGGAGCCGATGATATAATCTTTGCTGCCGGGGTAAGCAGGGCCGCGCTCGGCATCGGGCAGGATCGCATTGGCGCCGGGGGTCGGCTTGATGAACAGGGTGTCGTCGCAGACGAAGGCCACGACGATGCCGTCGAGGTAGAGCGCGTATTCGCCGAACATCTTTTTGACCGTCAACGTGAGCGGGATGGTGTCGAGCATATGTTCGATCGTGGCGGGGGAGGTGCTCATTTGGTGCCCGCTTCCGCCATCAAAGCGTTGGAGGAGGTCTCAACCTGCGTCGCAAGCTGGGTCATGAATTCGGCATTGCCCAGGCCCGGCGGTATGGCGGGCAGAAAATCGACCACGCCCGTCCCACGATGGCGCAGGATACCGCGTTTTGGCCAGAACAGCCCGACATTGGTGCCAACGGGCACGCAAGGCTGGCCGAGCTGGCTGTAAAGTGCTGCGGTGCCGATCTTGTAGGGCAAGGTCTCGCCGGGGGCTGTGCGGGTGCCTTGCGGGTAGATGATCAACTGGCCGGGGCGGGCGAGGCCGGATTTGACATCGGCCATCATCCTGGTGATGGCAGCACCGCGTTTGCCGCGATTGACCGGGACGCAGCCGATGCGCAGGGCGTACCAGCCGAGGATCGGGGCAAAGCGCAATTCGGCCTTCATGATGAATTTGGCGCGCGGCAGGGCGCCGTAGATCAGGATGATGTCGAGAAAGCTTTGGTGTTTCGGGGCGATCAGCACCTCGCCTTGTGGCACGTTACCGCGGACTTCGGTACGCAACCCGCAGATCAGGCGGAGGCTGAAGCGGATCCATGTGCAAAAGGCGTGGCAGGCGGCGACGGCTCCGTCGCGGTTCAGAGCCGCGTAGGGCAGATAGAGCAGCCCGATCACCGCCATCGCCAGATACATTTGCAGGATGAAGAGCAGCGACAGCAGCCATTGGATCGGACGCCATAGGGTAGAGTTGCGCATCAGGTCAGCTCCCGTAGTTTGCGGAACGCGGCGCTTCGGGTGGCTGCGAAGGCGACCGCACCGACGAGGGGGGGCAGGGCGAGCGGGTAGAGCCAGCTTATGCCCTGAAATCCCAGCCCCGTCAGAAAGCCGCCTGCGGTGTCGGTGGAGGGCAGCAAAGCCACGCCGATCATGCCCAAGACGGTGCCGACGGCCGCGCCTGAGATTGCCCGCAGGGTGAAGCGGCGCACGAAAGCACGGGCGATATAGGCATCGCGCGCGCCGACTTGCCGCAGGACGCGGACGACCTGGGCGTTGGCGGCGAGGGCGGCGCTGGCGGCGAGGGTGATCATCGCGGCGGTGGCGGTGCCGATCAGGCCGATGGAGAGCAGGCCCAGCAGGCGCAGGCGGCCTGCGGCGACGGCCAAGGGTCTGCGCCAGCGGGTGTGATCATCGAGCACCGCGCCGGGGGCTTCGGCGGCGAGGCGTTGCCGTAGACCTTCGCCGTCATAACCCGCGCCACTTTCGGTGACTTCGATCAGCCGGGGCAGCGGCAGGGCATCCACAGGCAGGTCGGGGCCGAACCACGGCTCCAGCAGGGCGCGCTGTTCGGCGTCGGTCATCGCGCGCGCGGAGGCGATGCCGGGGGTGGTTGATAGCACGGCCAGCACGGCTTTGGTTTGCAGGTCCATCTGATCTTCGGGCGCGGACAGCCGCACGGTGGCGGTGCGTTCCAAAGCATCCGACCAGCGATCTGCCAGACGCCCGGCCGCCAGTGACAGAGCTAGGGCAAATACCGCCAGAAACGCCATAGCCCCCGCAGTGAACGAGGTCAGCCATGCGGTATGGCCCGAGGGCGGCACCACGCGGTCGGCCTGCCTGTCCGCTTTACGGTCGGGGCTGAGCAGGGATAACAGGCTCATAGATCGGCCCCGGCCAGTTGCACCCGACGCTTGGAAATCCGTAGTACCCGCGCTGCGATCTGGCTTTTCGCCTGCCTGATCAGGTTCAGATCATGGGTGGCGATCAGCACGGTTTTGCCCATCCGGTTCAACTCGACCAGCAGGGTCAAGAGCCGCAGCGACATCTCCCAGTCGAGGTTGCCGGTGGGTTCATCCGCCAGCACCACATCGGGGCCGATGATGATGGCGCGGGCCAACGCCGCACGTTGCCGCTCACCGCCCGATAAGGATGGCGGCAGCGCATCGGCCAACTGGCCAAGCCCGACCCAGCCGAGCAGATCGCTGAGATCCTGCGGGACCGAGGCCTTGCCCGCCACCGTCAGTGGCAGGGCGACGTTGGCCGCCAGCGGCAGATGGTCGAGAAACTGACAATCCTGTTGCACCATGCCAATGCGGCGGCGGGTCAGCGCGATGTCATCGCGGCTTAATGAGCGGACCTCGCGGTCAAACAAAGTGATCCGCCCTGCGCTGGGCAGCAGTTCGCCGTAGCACAGCTTCAGGAAGGTCGATTTGCCCGCCCCGGATGGCCCGGTCAGGAAATGGAACGAACCGGGGGACAAGCGCAGCGAAATCTCGGACAGCAATTCGCCCCCGCCGTAGCTATAGGCCACATTGTCGAAGGCAATCACCGGGTTTCATCCTGTTTGGGGCGTATTGCGTTGCACCATTGCCCAAGGTGGCAACGGATTCAATCGCTTCGGCCCAAGTTTTGCCACAAAGGCTTCCAGAATGTTTCCTACATTGCTACAAGTTAACAGCCTGCCACACAGAAATGACCCCGGACCCCAACAATGCGTCTAGTTTGTCCAAATTGCGATGCGGAATATGAGGTTGATGCGGCTGCGATCCCCGATGGGGGGCGCGATGTGCAATGTTCCAACTGCGGCCATGCCTGGTTCCAACTGTCCCCCGAGGTAGAGGCAGAACTGGCGGCAGAGGAGGCGCTGTTTGATGCCCCCCCCCCGATTGTGGCGCCGATGGAAAGCCCTGCGCGTTCGGCTGCAGCCGATGTTTCAGCACCGGAGCGGCCCGGTGTGGATGATCCAGAGCTTGATCTGCCGTCGATCGAAGCCGCTCCGGTGAGTGAGCCTGCGCCCGAACCCGCCCTGCGCAGCATTGATGAAAGCGTCTTGGCGGTGTTGCGCGAGGAAGCCGAGCGCGAGGTTGAAGCCCGTAAGGTGGAAACGCCGGTGGTGGAAACCCAGACCGAACTCGGGCTGGAGGCTCCGGCGGCGGGGGGTGTGGCGCGGCGCCTGGCCCGGATGAAGGGCGAGCCCGAGGCGGTGGTCAAACCGCAAACCCGGCGTGAGATGCTGCCCGAGATCGAGGAAATCAACTCCACCCTGCGCGCCAGCAGCGAAAGGCGTTCGGGCCAGTCGGCGATTGCCGAGACTTTGGGCGAGGAGGGGGCAAAGAAATCCAGCTTCCGCTCGGGCTTCGCGCTGATGCTGGTGCTGGCCGCGGCGCTGCTGACCGCCTATGTGATGGCGCCGAAACTGGCGCAACAATTTCCAGCTGCGGCGGGGGCGCTGCAAGCCTATGTCGCGGCGGTGGATGCCGGACGCTTATGGCTCGACGGGATGCTGAAATCCGCAATCGGCTTTCTGAAAGGCCTTGCGGGCGGCAAGGTTTAACGGCGTCCGTCGCCCAATTTCACCTCCAATCGGCAAGCGCTTCGCGAAGCCTTGCGAATCCGATTGCGCCGCCCTATATCGGCCTTGAGAGGTTGGCGCGGGTAAGCGCCTCGCCAACCCGGTCAGGTCCGGAAGGAAGCAGCCGTAACGAGCCCCGCTTGGGTCGTTGTCAGCCTCTCACCCAAATCTCCGCAGATCATGACTTCGGCAGGCAGCAAGCCTTGCGGCTGTGCAACCGGATGCGGTCTGTCAAATCTTGGCCCATTGTGCCGAGAGTCCGACAGCGGTGGAGCAGTCGGTGCCGGTGCCGTTGTCTGCGCGACGCCCGGGGGAACGCGGCGGCGGGCCATCCTTGGTCGCTCGGGTCGGTCAGTGGCTTATACACCGACAGGCCGGGGCTAGACGCCAGTGTCAGGATGATGCGCTTCTTCCATCGGTAGCAGATCTGAGCATCTAACGCTGACCCTCCTATCTGCACCAAACCAAAACGCGGCAAATCGCTAGGGAACTTTGCGTTGCTGCCGGTTTGGTGGACGGCAACTTGAGATTGCATCGCACGCTCCTCGTCTTGCAGAGGGCTCAGATAACAGCCCCTCCCGCATAACCCTCGAAAACAACGGAAAAATCCGGCCGCGACCCGATCGGGAGAACACTTTCGCAAGGGTAAGTGGCGGAGGGAAAGGCTACCTTACCGGATTTCGCCATGATGCGCCGGGTGCCGCTATATTCATTTGTATCATAGGCGCTGTTCACTTTCTTATTCCGCCAGATTGCGCCAAGATTCCTCATGTTCCGGCAACTTATGGGGGATGAAATGGGGGATGACCAAAGGGCCGAGCGCTCACCGCGCGCGCCAGCCAAGGCTTTGACCGCCCGCGCCGTCGATGCCGCCAAAGAACCGGGCAAATACTTCGGGAAACGGGCTTTATCTGCGGGTGGACAAGAGCGGTTTGCGCCTCTGGGTGCAGCGCATTGTCATTCGCGGCAAGCGCCGGGAAATGGGCTTGTGTTCGCCCGATCTGGTGAGCCTCGCCACCGCGCGGGAAAATGCCCGCCGCAATCGGCAACTGGCCTATGAGGGGCAAGACCCCATTCAGCTTAAGAATGAAGCCCGCGCGGTGCCGACCTTTGAGGAAGCCGCCCGCACTGTCCACGAATTGCACAAGCCGACTTGGCGCAATGAAAAGCACGCGGCGCAATTCATCAGCACGCTTGAAACCTATGCCTTCCCCAAGTTTGGCAAGCTGCGCGTGTCCGAGGTGACAAACGCCGATCTGATGGCGGCACTCGCCCCGATCTGGACGGCAAAGCAAGAAACCGCGCGCCGGGTTCGCCAGCGTATCGGGGTAGTGCTGAAATGGGCGATGGCGAAGGGATCGCGTAAGGCTAACCCCGCCGATGCCGTAGGCCTCGCCCTGCCCAAAGTGGACAAGGCCGTAGAACACCGCAAATCGCTAGGATATGCCGAAGTTGCCGGGTGTATTCAGACAGTGCAGGCGTCGGGCGCTGGGCTGTCCACGAAACTCGCTCTTGAATTTCTGGTGCTGACTGCTTCCCGCTCTGGCGAGGCCCGCGATGCGCTTTGGTCTGAAATCGACTTGGCGGCTAAGGTCTGGAATATCCCCGCCCTGCGCATGAAAGGCTAAGCGCGCGCACTGGGTGCCGCTGTCAGGCCGAGCGGTGGAGGTGCTGAAACAGGCGCGCGGCTTGTCAGAGTGCGATGGGCTGATATTCCCCGGAACGATAAAGGGCAGGCCGTTGTCAGATATGACGCTGATTAAGCTGGTGCGGGAATTGGGCTTTCCCATCGACATTCACGGTTTCCGCACCTCTTTCCGCACGTAGGCGCAAGAGCGCACCACCTTCCCGCGTGAGGTGGCCGAGGCTGCACTTGCGCATATGGCGGGGGACGCTGTCGAGCAAGCCTATGCCCCGATCCGATCTATTCGAGAAGCGCGGTAAGATGATGGAAGCATGGGCCGGGTTCCTGTCGGAGCGGCGCGGCGAAGTGGTGACTGTCCGTCGTCGAATGATTTGGAACTGGTGGCCTGATTTTGGAGCGGAGAGCTCGGGCTCATCGGGTTTAGGTTATGCTGCTTGACGCTGGTGGTTCAAGCGGCGGTTTTGGATGGTTTGATGTTTGATGCGCCTCCTTTCGGCCAGGATGGTTTCACCGCGACCGAAGTAGACGTCAGCCGGGGTCAGGTTACCGATGCTCTCGTGGTAGCGATGGTTGTTGTAATGCTCGATGAAGGCGGCAATAGCGGCTTCGAGTTCTCGTTCGAAGAAGTAGTTTTCGAGCAGGATGCGGTTCTTCAGGGTCTGGTGCCATCTCTCGATCTTTCCCTGCGTCTGGGCCCTCTCGGCGATTGCGGGCAATCGCCTGCCGGGTAGCCGATGATGAGGGCTATGTGTTTCCCGGCGCTAAGCGCGGTCGTCCGCTGTCTGACATGACGATTTCCAAGTTGGTGAAGGAGCTTGGCTTCAATGCAGATGTGCATGGCTTCCGCACATCCTTCCGCACTTGGGCGCAGGAACAGACGAGTTATCCCCGCGAGGTGGCGGAGGCGGCCTTGGCGCACCTGTCAGGCGATGCGGTCGAGCGGGCCTATGCGCGGTCTGATCTGTTTGAAAAGCGGCGCGAAATGATGGATGCTTGGGCGGAACATTTGAGTTAATGAGCAACGCAACAAGGATATAAAATTGGACCACTTAAAGGCGCCCCGCAGAGAGGTAACTTGGACTGCGCTCGATATAGGTCAGGGTAAGTCAAGTTGGTCAAACTTACTTTCACCGAAGTTGTCATCAAGTGAGGACACTCCTGACTTAAATGATCAATGGTACGTAATTTATACAGAGAAGCGTGGGCTTCTACAGCCGAAATTTTTTCAGAAGCTGTTTCAAAACCAAGAAGAAGCAGAAGAATTTTACAGTAAATTTAAAGATGGCAATTATGTATATGATCACTTGCGTCCGCAACCACCGTCTGAATCTTTGGTTCAGTCCTGTCGCGAAATGTTGGATAGCGGAAACTGGAGTAAATTTTGGAGCCAAAACACGTTGTTCGGAGAGCCTGTTGTCACACATCTAGCCGGTGGGGTATTAGCTCATGCTGATATAACAGAGGACAACGAGAGCGGAAGTACAGCACAATCTGTTCTAGATTATGTTGGGATTGATCGGGTAGATGAACTTAAAAGAAAATTTCCTAAGTCTTGGCGGTATGTTGTGGAAATGGAGTATGCTGCACTTTTATTTTCTCAAGATTCTCTAGTTTATATCGCAGCCGCTGCGCGGTATTGTCAGTTTTTCTCCAAGGAGCCTTTGGTTGCTGGATACCTTATTCGCGATTTAGAATTGCTTAGTCATGGTGCTGAATTGGTATTTTCAAGTAACGCACTTCGTACAACTCAGTCTGCAAAAAAGACAAGGAATGTCATAAGTGAAAACATGAAAGGTCGATGGGAAACAATAATTGAATCAATGGATAAAATTATAAAATCTGAAATTCAAAAGAAGAGCAAAAAAAAATGGACAGAACTTACGCTGGCCAGAGCAGCGGCGGCGGAGCGTGTTAGCGCTGACGATAAACATTGGAGGGCTGGAGGCAAGGGAAGCGTGGCAAACTACCTAGTGTTCTGAATCTGACGCTTGCTACCTATTCCCTCTGATTTCATCGAGTTTGTCGAGCGCGCGTCGTTCCCGAGCGAGGATGTCTTCGGCAGTTTTGGTCCAAGCGAACGGCT
>JBKJTI010000193.1:0-15129 GCA_046590425.1 Cypionkella sp.
GACCATCATCACGCGGCGGGCAGAAAAATCGCTCATATGGCTAAACTCACCAGTCTAGTTTGCGTCTCTTTCCTCTTGCCACATCTGATCCGACAGAGCAACGCCCCATCGCATCCGGCGGCTGAAAGTGATGGGCTACGGCAGTTTAATACGCGGGGCTGCCGCTAAATCTGGCACCAGCCCAACTTGCCGCCCGCATACCCAATTCCTTGAACTTCGTGGTGGCACCGTCGAGCTTGGCGCGCCAGACCGGATCAGGCTGCTGGCCGTCCGTCAGCTTGAAGAACACCTGCAACAGACAGGCAAGCGCAAATGGTTCAATCAACGCGACTTTCACCGCCCAGGCGAACAGAATGGCAAACACAAACCCGCCCGCCGACCATGATCCGGGGATCAGATAAACCACCAACGCCGCGGGGGCGAGCATCATCAGAAACACCACAAACGACAGCCCATTGCTGAACAGGGTCAGCCAAGCCGGGTTGATCGACAAGGGGCGCGCGTTCTGCGCATAAAGCACCAAACCATCCTGTGCCGAACTCCACGGATTTTTGGCGCGCGTTTTGATGCCATGCGCCAAGATCACCTCATCCACCAGCCCGACGGCAACCCGCAGATAGGCGCGCACCACCCCCATCAGCTGATCAATACCGGGGATCGGCAGAATCCCCAGAATGCCTTGTATCAGCCCGGTGATCCCGCCCACCACGCCTTTGATCAAGCGATCCAGCGCAAACGAAGCCGAAGCCTCGCCAAACCGCGCCTTCACCGCCGCGGTTGCATGTTCAATCTGCCCGCGACCGCCCGGCACCACCCCGCCTTGCATGATCTCTACCATCACCGCAATATGGCCGGCCTTCACGATGTAAAGAATATAATCGCGCACAAAGAACAGCACCCCGCCGTCGCCGCAAAGCCGAACAGCCCGCCATAAAACGTCGAGCTCACTTGGAAATCGCCATCGCCAAACGCGCCGACACCCCAGCCGATCCCGGCCCCGGTCCCCGTGGCAAAATGAACGCCGCCGAGATGCCAAAATACACGATCACCCGGAACAGCACGAAGGGCGCGGTCTTGCGCATCAGCCCCAATGCCTGGACCATCGAAAATCCCACATACAAGTCCCCAAATCTATCCGCCAAAACCCGGTCAGATTTTGCCGGCGCGGCCTGCAATGCAAGGAAATTTACCAAGATCGAAGTTTGGGAAAATTTTCCCGGTCTGCCCGATCGCAACTGATCGTTAACTTCGCCCCCGCATCCTACACGAACAACGCCGCAATAGGAGAATTCGATGCAAAACCTCAGCCCCGCCGATGAACTCTGCGAAATCCGCGCAGCCCTCGCGCGCCTGCACGCGCGTGAGGCCAATCTTTGCGCCGTGTTACAGCAAGCGGCGCAAACCCCGTCGCTGCCGATCCGCCGCCCCGGCTGGCCAATCCGGCGCGAGGCTGCGCTGCATTAGGCGTCGCGCAGCCGGAACCGCTGGATTTTTCCGGTCTGCGTCTTCGGCAAAGCCTGCACGAACTGCACCGCGCGCGGGTATTTATAGGGCGCAATCACCCGTTTGACGTGGTCTTGCAGCGCCTTGACCATCAGTGCATCGCCCACGCATCCCTGCGCCAGCACCACATGCGCCTCGACAATCTGGCCGCGTTCTTCGTCCGCCCGCCCGATCACCGCACATTCCAGCACGTCAGGATGCGACAGCAGCGCCGCCTCCACCTCAGGACCTGCGATATTATACCCCGCCGAGATGATCATATCATCCGAGCGCGCGGCGAAATGGAATCGCCCGTCTTCGTCCTGCCAGAAACTATCCCCGGTCAGGTTCCAGCCGTCCTTCACATATTTCGCCTGCCGATCATCCGCCAGATAGCGACACCCGGTCGGCCCGCGCACCGCCAAGCGGCCCACCTCGCCGCGCGGCAGTACCGCCATATCCGGTCCGACAATCCGCGCTTCATAGCCCTTAACCGGACGCCCGGTGCAACCCGGCTGGTGATCTTCAAACCGATTGGTCAGGAAAATATGCAGCATTTCGGTCGCGCCAATGCCATCCAGCATCGGTTTGCCGGTCTTCGCCATCCATTCCTCATAGACCGGCGCTGGCAAAGTTTCTCCCGCCGAAACCGCCGCGCGCAAGGACGACAAATCCGCGCCCTCCGCCATCGCCTTCAGCATCACCCGATAGGCCGTAGGCGCGGTAAAACATACCGTCGCCTTATGGGTCTGGATCAGCTCGATCATGTTGCCAGGCGTTGCCTGTTCCAGCAACGCCGCAGCCGCGCCAAACCGCAACGGAAACACCGCGAGACCACCCAGACCAAAGGTAAACGCCAAGGGCGGGCTCCCGACAAACACATCCTCCGGCGTGACGTTCAAAACCTCTTTCGCATAGCCATCCGCGATGATCAGAATATCGCGGTGAAACGCCATCGCGCCCTTTGGCTCTCCGGTCGTGCCCGAGGTAAAGCCGATCAGCGCCACATCATCGCGCCCCACCGGCGGCGGCGTAAACCGCACAGATTTCGACAAAGCCGCGCGATCCAGTTCCGCATCATGGTTCGCCGTGCCGTCAAATCCGACAACGGTTTTCAAAAACCCCGAGGTTTTGGCACAACTGACCAACTCCTCCATCAACCGGGTGTCGCACAACGCCAATGCGATCTCAGCCTTATCGACAATCTGCGCGAGTTCGCCCGCTCGCAGCATCGGCATAGTATTGACCACCACCGCGCCCGCCTTGGTCGCAGCCAACCAGCACGCCACCATCGCCGGGTTATTGGCGGATCGAATAAGCACGCGATTACCGGGTTTTACATCATAATCTTCAACCAATACATGAGCTAGACGGTTCGACCAGTCGGTCAACTCTTTATAGGTGCGCTGCCGCCCGTTGCCAATCAAAGCGGTATGGTCGCCGAAGCCCTTTTCAACCATCCGATCAGTCAGTTCCACCGCCGCATTCAGGTATTCCGGGTAGTCAAAGCCATCAAGCAAGAAGGCTGGTTGCTGATCGTGCGGTGGCAGGCGGTCGCGGGTGAACGTATCGCTATGCCCAGTCGGTCCCAACATCACACACCCTCCGGAATAACAGCCGTCGCCTCGATCTCAACTTTCGCGCGGTCCTCAACCAAAGCCACCACCTGCACCAGCGCCATCGCCGGATAGTGCCGCCCGATCACATCCTTATAGACCGCGCCCAAGCCCTTCAGATTGCTAAGATATTCGTTCTTGTCGGTGACATACCAGGTCAAACGTACAAGATGCTCAGGTTTGGCCCCGGCGCAAGCCAGCACTTCGACAATGCCCCGCAGGGCTGCCGCAACTTGACCGACGAAATCATCGGTCTCGAACACCTGTTCGGCATTCCAGCCAATCAGCCCGCCAGTAAAGACCATCCGCCCCGAGGCCGCCATGCCATTGGCATAGCCCCGCGCCGGCTTCCAGTTTTTCGGATGCAAAACCTCATGGCTCATGCCGCGTCCTCCTGATATGCTGCCAGCCGCGCCCGCATCGCGTCGGGCCAAGCCGCTGATTTCATGCTGTCAATCCACACCAAAGTCAGCACCACCCGCAGCCGCAATTCCACGCCCATATGGCCCTCGATCTTCAAGGCGACCGAAGACCGCCCCAGTTTCTCGACCTTCAGCGAAAACAACACTTTATCGCCAAGTCGTGAGGGCGCGACAAACTCCGCAGCCAGCGAAACCGTCGGTACCCCGTTGTGAGCACCCCGATGCATCGAAGCAAAACTGCGCCCGACCACATCGTTGAAAAAGTTCTCGACGACCGAGTTGGTCATCTCAAAATAGCGCGGATAAAACACGATACCCGCCGGGTCACAGTGGTTGAATTCGATCTGGATCTCGCGGCTGTAGCTCATCCGAGTATACTCCGCGCGATTACAATCCGCTGCACGTCTGACGCGCCTTCGTAAATGCGCAACGCCCTGATTTCGCGGTACAAAGCCTCGACCACAAAGCCATGCCGCACCCCGTCACCGCCATGCAGTTGCACCGCCATATCAATCACCTTCTGCGCCGCTTCGGTGGCATACAGCTTGGCCATCGCGGCTTCCCGACTGACCCGAGCCGCGCCCTGATCCTTCACCCAAGCCGCCCGGTAAATCAGCAGCGCCGAGGCATCGACCTGCAACGCCATATCCGCCAAATGCCCCTGCACCATCTGCAATTCCGACAGCGTGTCCCCTTGAATCCGCCGCGATTTCACCCGCGCCAAAGCCTCATCCAGCGCCCGCCGCGCAAAACCCAAAGCCGCCGCCCCAACGGTGGAGCGGAACACATCCAGCACCGACATCGCGATCTTAAAGCCATCCCCGGCCCGCCCGATCAGCGCGGATTCCGGCAAAATCACATCCTGCAGGGCCAGATGCGCCAAAGGATGCGGCGCGATCACCTCAATTCGCTCCACTACCCTTAACCCCGGCGCATCTGCAGGCAGCAAGAACGCCGACAGGCCCTTCGCGCCGGGGGCCTCGCCCGTCCGCGCGACGATCACATAAACATCGGCAATCCCACCATTCGAGATATACGTTTTCTCGCCGTTCAGCACCCAACCCTGCGTCCCCGAAATCGCAGTGGTGGAAGTCGCCGCCACATCAGATCCCGACCCCGGCTCGGTCAAAGCAAAACCCGAAATCGCCTTCCCCGCCCGTGTCCGCCTCAGCCATTCGCGCTGAGTATCAGAGCCGAACAGCGACACCGCCCCCATGCCAAGCCCCTGCATCGCAAAGGAAAAATCCGCCAAGCCATCATGCCGCGCCAAGGTCTCGCGGATCAGACACAGGCTGCGCACATCCAGCTTTTCGTCCGCCGCAGCGCCGGAATGTTGCAACCAACCGCCCTCGCCCAATATCGCCACCAGCCCCCGGCAGGCGGCATCCACATCGCCGTGATCCACCGGCAAATGAGCAACTGCCCAAGCCTCCAAAGCCGCCGCTAATGCCCGATGACGGTCTTCAAAAAATGGCCAGCTTAGAAAACTCTGATCTGACAAGGGTCATCCTCTCTGCTCAAATATCCCGGGGTCCGGGGCTGCGCCGCGGGGTTTGCATCGAACGCTTCAATCCCCCGCGAAAACCGGCTTTTCCTTGGCCACGAACGCCCGATACGCCCGCTCGAAATCCTTGGTCTGCATGCAGATCGCCTGCGCCTGCGCTTCCGCCTCGATCGCGGCCAACAGCCCCATGTCCCATTCCTGCAAAAGCTGCGTCTTGGTCACGCCATGCGCAAAAGTTGGCCCCGCTGCCAGCCGCCGCGCCAGAACCAGCGCCTCAGCTTCCAGCGCATCCGCCGCGTGCAGTGCGTTCCAGAACCCCCAGCGTTCCCCCTCGGCCGCCGTCATCACGCGGCCAGTGTACAGCAATTCCGCCGCCCGACCTTGCCCGATAATCCGTGGCAACATCGCACAAGCGCCCATATCGCAGCCCGCCAAACCCACCCGCGTGAACAGAAACGCGCATTTCGCTTCGGGCGTCGCCAGCCGCAGATCTGCTGCCATCGCAATGATGGCCCCAGCCCCCACAGCCACGCCATCCACCGCCGCAATGATCGGTTTTCCACAGGAAATCATCGCCTTGACCAGATCCCCGGTCATCCGCGTAAACGCCAGCAAATCCTTCGCAGGCAACCCGATCAACGGCCCGATGATGTCATGCACATCACCACCCGAGCAAAAATTGCCACCGTTGGAGGCAAACACCACCACATCGACATCCTCAGCATAGACCAGATCGCGGAACAGATCGCGCAACTCGGCATAGGACTCAAACGTCAGCGGGTTCTTCCGCTCTGGTCGGTGCAGCCGCAAAACCGCAACACGATCCGTCACTTCCCACAGAAAATGCGCAGGCTTAAAATCCGCAAGTTTCTTGCCCAGAGTCATCCTCGGCCCATCCTCTTCAAAATCTCGGTCAAACTGTCCAGATCTGCCTCCGACAGCCCGCCAAACAGCCGATCCACCTCGCGCTCGTGATCGCTCGCCAAGCCTTCGAAATTCGCCAACCCCTCAAGCGTCAGTGCAACAAACACCGTGCGGCGGTCCTGCTCCGACTGCGTCCGCCGCACCAAACCGTCCTTCTCAAGCCGATCCACCACCGCCGTCGCATTGCCGTTTGACACCAGCAGCATCCGGGACAATTCACTCATCGTCACGCCATCGCGCCGCCGATACAGAGCTGCCAGCACGTCAAAACGCGGCAAGGTCGTGTGGTGCTTCACCCGCAGAAACTCGCGCAGATGACTTTCCGAGCCGCGTGTCACCCCCAGCATCCTGATCCACATCTTCAGGCGGCGTTTCGACAACTCGCTCATAATTCGCCCCCCGCAATCGTCAACGCCTGCCCGTTGACACCTTCAGATCCCGGCCCACAGAGAAACAACGCCATCGCCGTGACTTCCGAGGGCGCAATCAGCCGACCCTGCGGATTGATCCCGGCCAAAACCGCCCGCGCTTCGGCCAAAGACTTGCCGGTCTTCTCGGCGATCACCTCGACCGAGTGATCAGTCATCGGCGTGTCCAGAAACCCCGGACAGATCGCATTCACCGTCACCGGGCGTTTGGCAATTTCCAAGGCCAAAGACCGGGTGAGCCCGATCACCCCGTGTTTCGCCGCCGCATAGGGCGCGACCTTGGCATAGCCCTTCAGCCCCGCAGTGGACGCCACCGAGATCAGCCGCCCCCAGCCCGGCATCTGGTTCAAGCCATCGCGCAAGGTCAAAAACACCCCGGTCAGATTGACCGCAAGCATCGCATTCCACTGTTTCAGCGAGGTTTTTGCCATCACTGTCGAATCCGCAGCCCCGGCATTGGCGATCACCACGTCGCACGCCCCGGCTTGGGCAAACATCGCCCGCACCGAGGCTTCATCGGTCACATCCGCCTGCATCGCGCGTATCCCCGCCCCGCGGGCCACAACCGCCTGCAAAGCCTCAATACGGCGGCCAGCGATCACTACTTCCGCCCCCGCCAGCGCAAAGCCGAGCGCGAGGTTTTCCCCCGCGCCAGAACCGCCCCCGGTGATCAGAACGCGTTTTCCTGACAGAGTCATACCCGAATCACGCCTTCCGATTTCTGCACCAACCGCCGCGCCTGATCACGTCCGGCATAGTAGGGCTTCGGCCAATCCGTGCCGCTATCGCCCAGCGCCACCGACTGATGCAGCGTCCAATAGGGGTCCGCCAGATGCGCCCGCGCGAGGCAAACCAGATCGGCCCGACCTGCCAGCAATATCTGGTTCACTTGATCGGCCTCGGTGATATTGCCCACCGCCATCGTCGCAAGTCCCGCCTCATTCTTGATGCGATCCGAGAACGGCGTCTGGAACATCCGACCGTAGACAGGCTTCGCCTCGGTCGAGGTCTGACCCGCCGATACGTCAATAATATCCGCACCTTCTGCCGCGAACATCTGCGCGATCCGCACCGCCTCCGCAGGCGTCACACCACCCTCGGCCCAGTCATGCGCCGAAATCCGCACCGACATCGGCTTATGCCCCGGCCAATAGCGCCGCATCTCGCGGAACACTTCCAGCGGATAGCGCATGCGATTTTCCAGTGACCCACCGTATTCATCTTCCCGCACATTCGACAGCGGCGAGATAAACGACGAGATCAAATAGCCATGCGCCGCGTGCAGCTCGATCATGTCGAAATCCGCGCCTTCGGCCATTTCTGTAGCCTTGATGAATTGGCGCAACACCGCGTCCATATCATCGCGGTCCATGGCTTTCGGCACCTGATTGCCCGCCTGCCATGGGATCGCGCTTGCGCTGAGCACCGGCCAATTCCCCGACACCAGCGGCGCATCCGCATCCGCCCAGCCGACCTGAGTCGAGCCCTTGCGCCCGGAATGACCAATCTGACAGCAGGTCTTGGCGCGGGTCTCGGCATGGATGAAATCGTTGATCTTCTTCCACGCCAGCTCATGCTTCGGCGTATACAGCCCGGTGCAGCCCGGCGTGATCCGACCATTGGCCGACACGCAGGTCATCTCGGTGTAGACCAGCCCAGCGCCACCTTTCGCCCGCTCGGCATAATGTACAAAATGCCAATCGGTGGGCACACCTTCCACCGCGCGATACTGCGCCATCGGCGACACCACCACTCGATTTTCCAGCGTCATGCCGCGCAATTGAAACGGCGTGAACATCGGCGCACGTCCCGGCGCACCACCATATTGCGCCGCAAACCAATCCTCGGCGGACCGCAACCAAGCCGGATCGCGCATCCGCAAATTCTCATGGCTGATCCGCTGGCTACGGGTCAGCAGCGAATAGGCAAACTGCGGTGCGGGCATATCGAGATAACGCTCGACCTCCTCAAACCACTCCAGTGAGTTGCGCGCCGCCGATTGCAGCCGCAGCACTTCCACACGGCGTTCCGCCTGATAGCGCTCAAACGCCGCCTGCATGTTGGGTTCCGAGTGCAGATATTCCGCCAATGCAATCGCGCTATCAAATGCCAAACGGCTGCCTGACCCGATCGAGAAATGCCCCGTCGCCGCCGCATCGCCCATCAGCACGACATTTTCATGATACCATTGCTGGCAAATCACCCGCGGAAACTGCATCCATACCGCAGATCCGCGCAAATGCGCCGCATTCGACATCAGATCATGGCCGCCCAAATGCCGCTCAAAGATCTTGCGGCAGGTTTCGACCGTCTCGTCTTTGCTCATCGCCTCAAAGCCCCACAGATCCCAGGTGTCGGGGTGGCATTCGACGATGAAAGTCGCGGTGTCCTTGTCAAACTGATAGACATGCGCCCAGACCCAGCCATATTCGGTCTTCTCGAAGATGAAGGTGAAGGCATCGTCGAACTTCGCATGGGTGCCCAGCCAGACGAACTTGCACTTCCGCACATCAATGTCCGGCTGAAACACATCCGCATATTCGCGGCGCACGAGGCTGTTGATGCCATCCGTTGCCACCACCAGATCATACTCGGCGCGGTATTCCTCTGCCGACTTGAACTCGGTCTCAAACCGCAGATCAACGCCCAATTCCCGCGCGCGTTCCTGCAACAGGATCAGCAACGCCTTGCGCCCAATCCCGGCAAAACCATGCCCGCCCGACACCGTCCGCACGCCATTATGCACCACCGCGATATCGTCCCAATAGGCAAACTGGCTGCGGATCGCTTCGGTGCTGACCGGATCATTCGCAGCCATCCGGCCCAGCGCATCATCCGACAGCACGACGCCCCAGCCAAAGGTGTCATTGGCCTTGTTGCGCTCCATCACCACGACCTCGTGGGACGCATCGCGCAGCTTCATCGAGATCGCAAAATACAAGCCCGCCGGACCACCGCCCAAACACAGAACCTTCATCGCCAACCCCCTGAATGCGTTTGCATCAGCCTGCCACCGCAGCAAAACAATTTCAAGCTTGAAATTTCTCGCTTGAAATTTTCCGCCCAGCCCGCATAGTACAAGCATGGAAAACCTGATCCTCACCCAGCATCCATTCTGGCTGCATATCACGCTGAACCGCCCTGCGGCGAAGAACGCGCTGAACACCGCGACGCTTGCGGCTTTAGCTAAGGCGCTGACCGAAGCCGCCACCGACCACGCTATCCGCGCCGTCCTCCTTTCCGGCACCGAAGGCAATTTCGCGGCAGGCGCCGACATCACCGAAATCGAGCACAAAACCACCGCCGAAGCGGCCCTAGACCCCCGCAAAGCCCATTGGGCCACCATCCACGCCTTCGCCAAACCGCTGATCGCCGCCGTTGACGGCTTCGCTTTGGGCGGCGGGTTGGAACTCGCCCTGATGGCCGACCTGATCATCTTGGGCGAAACCGCCAAACTCGGCCTGCCTGAAACCAACCTCGGCCTGATCCCCGGCGCAGGCGGCACCCAGCGCCTGCTTGCGCTTGCAGGCCGTGCCCGTGCCAGCCGGATGATCCTGACGGGCGAAATCATCGACGCCCGAACGGCCCACCAATGGGGCATCGCTGCCTATCTCGCCACGGGTTCCGCCTTGCCCGACGCCATCGCCCTTGCGGAAAAAATCGCCCACCGCGCCCCCCTCGCACTGCAAGCCGCCAAAGCCGCCCTCGTGGCCGGCGACGAGGCTGCCCGCGCTTTCACTCTGGAACGGATGCACTTCGAGGCCCTGATGGACACCGCCGACAAAGCCGAAGGCATCCGCGCCTTCCGCGACAAACGCAAACCCAGTTTCACAGGCACCTGATGCACCCCACAACCGGCCCAAAAATCGGCCCAAAAATCGGCATCGTCGGCCTCGGCACCATGGGCATCGGCATCGCGCAAGTCTTTGCACAAGCTGGATTTCCCACCATCGCAACCGACGCCTACGCCCCGGCCCGCGACACCGCACGCGACAGGATGAAACAGGCGCTGACCGCCCGCATCACCGCCGGAAAACTCACACCAGAAGCCCGCGACGCCACCCTCGCCAACCTGCATATCGCCGAGTCCCTGACCGAATTCGCACACTGCACCCTGATCATCGAGGCCATCGTCGAGCGCCTAGACGCCAAACAGGCCCTGTTCGCAGAACTCGAGGCAATCATCCGGCCCACCACCATCCTTGCCACCAACACCTCCTCGATCCCCGTCGCGACCATCGCCAGCACCGCCCAAAATCCAGACCGCATCCTCGCCTTACACTTCTTCAACCCGCCCACTGCGATGAAACTCGCTGAACTCGCCCCCCACGCGGGCACCTCGACAGCGGCCCTCACCCTCGCCCGCGAGATCGCGCAAGCCGCAGGCAAAACCGTCATCCAATGCCCCGACCGCCCCGGCTTTATCGTCAACCGTTGCGCCCGCCCCTATTACGGCGAGGCGCTAGCGCTTCTCGAAGAAGGCCGCACCGCCCAAGACATCGACGCCGCGATGATGGCCGCCGGATACCGCCTCGGCCCCTTCGCGCTGATTGATCTGATCGGCGCTGACATCAACCTTGCGGCCACCGAGGGCCTCAGCGCGGCTATGCAAAACCACCCCCGCTACCACGTCTTCGCAGCCCTCAAAGCCCAAGTCGCCAGCGGAAACTTGGGCCGCAAATCCGGCCAAGGCTTCCTTTACCCCGCGCAAACCACTGCAAAAGCCAAGCCCGAAATCGCCCTTCGCATTGAGGCAACTCTAATAAACGAAGCCGCATGGCTGCTGCATGAAGGTGGCACCACCCCCGAAGGCATTGATGCCGCGATGAAACTGGGCCTCAACTTCCCGCGCGGCCCGTTCGAGGCGCTCGCCCTTCACACAACGCCACAAGTCCTCACCACCCTACAATCCCTCGCAGCAAAAGCCCCCGAGGCCCTAAAATCCCGCTACGCCCCCGCCCCTTTTCTCACCCGGTGATCCCCATGTCTGACGCCTATTTCCTTTACCACTCCATCGGCATGTATCCCGGCAAAACCGCCGATCTGGCCACCGCCATGACCGAATTTGCGGCCGTCTGGGGCAAGCCTGATGACAGCCAATGGGCCTATGCGCTTGGCAAACGGCAAAATTTCATCGACCGCTGGCGCGCCATCCTGAACGCCCCCGCCCAGTCGATTACCGCCACCGAAAACGTCACTGCCGCCTTCCACGCCCTGCTGACCTCGCTGCCGCAATCCCACTTGAAGGGGCGTAAAGTGCTGGTCGGGGCTGATTGCTTCCCGTCCAACCATTTCCTGCTGAATGGCATGGCCGAGAAATACGGCTTTAACCTGCACACCGTCCCACTCCGTCAAGGCATGGGATATGTCGAGGATGAAGACTTTATCGACGCATGGACCCCTGACGTGGGCCTTGCCCTCCTCACATGGGTATCCTCGCTAACCTCCCATCGCATCGACCTCAAACGCATGGTCGCACATGGCCGCCGCATGGGATCACTGATTGGCACCGACATCACCCAAGCCGCAGGCCTGATCCCCTATGACGTGATGGCGCCCGAGGTAGATTTCACCGTCTCAACCTCGCTGAAATGGATGTGCGGAACCCCCGGTGCAGGGATCCTCTACGTCAGCCCGCGCCTGACCCCACATTGCCACCCCGAACTGCGCGGTTGGTTTTCGCAATCCAACCCGTTCAACTGGGACATCACCGCGTTTGAATACGCCCCCGACATCCGCCGCTATGACAACGGCACCCCCGGCACGATGGCAGCACTCGCCAGCCTGCCCGCTTTGGATTGGCACGAAACCCAAAACCAATCCGAGCTTTTGGCCCACAACCGCCAACTGACCGACCGCCTGATTGAGGCCGCAGACGCGCTAAACCTCACCCTGCTCACCCCCCGCGCGCCGGAAAAACGCGGCGGCTCGATCATGCTGCGCCTGCCCGACAGCCACCCCGCCGCCGCAATCGTCACCGCCCTGCGCGCCCAAGGCATCACCACCGACGCCCGCAGCCAAACCCTGCGGCTCTCCCCAGGCAACCTCACGACAATGGCAGGCACCGAGACCCTGATCGCGGCGCTGACAAAACTACTGCGCGCTTAGCGCATTCACATTGGCAAAAATACTCCCGCGCGCGGCTTCAAAGCGAAAGCCTGCGCGGGATTGCCCTTCTATCGCTTTCATCTTGGCAAAAATACTCCCGCCGGAGGCATCCGCCCTAACCGCGAAAGGCCCCGGCGCAGAACAATCCCCATGGGTCCAACCCTTAACAAACCCTAAACGCCTAAAACCACCCCTTTGAAAAACAACAATTTTCCAAACGGTCCCAACTCGGGACCGCGTCATTCTTTCCCGTTGCTGGAACTCCCCCCTTATCCTACGCTGCGCCCATTCACTCCGGGAGGATAGCATGACCCAACCCCTAGGCTTCGACACCCTTGCGATTCACGCAGGCACCGCCCCCGACCCCGCGACGGGTGCGCGGCAGGTCCCGATCTATCAAACCACCGCCTACGTTTTCCGCGACGCCGAGCACGCGCGCAAACTTTTCGGCCTGCAAGAAGTCGGCTACATCTATTCTCGCCTGACCAATCCCACCGTCGCAGCGCTGGCCAACCGGGTCTGCGCGCTGGAAGGCGGCGCGGGGGCAATTTGCTGCTCGTCCGGTCATGCGGCCCAGATCATGGCGCTGTTCCCGCTGATGGGTCCTGGCCTGAACATCGTCGCCTCCTCACGCCTCTATGGCGGCACGATCACCCAGTTCAGCCAGACCATCAAACGCTTCGGCTGGTCAGCGAAATTCGTTGACACCGAAGACCTGCTGGCGGTCGAGCATGCCATCGACGCCAACACCCGCGCGATCTTTTGTGAGACCATTGCCAACCCCGGCGGCTATATCAGCGATCTGGATGCTTTGGCCCGCATCGCCGACCAAGCGGGCATCCCGCTGATCGTCGACAATACCACCGCGACGCCATACCTCTGCAAGCCAATCGAACACGGGGCCACCCTCGTGGTCCATTCGGCGACCAAATACTTGACCGGCAACGGCACGGTCACCGGCGGGGTCGTGGTCGACAGCGGTAAATTCGACTGGTCGGCGAGCGATAAATTTCCGAGCCTCAGTCAACCTGAACCCGCTTATCACGGCCTCACCTTCCACGCGGTGCTGGGGGCGATGGCTTTCACCTTCCACTCCATCGCCGTCGGCCTGCGCGATCTCGGCATGACGATGAACCCGCAGGGCGCGCATTATACGCTGATGGGGATCGAAACCCTTGGCCTGCGGATGCAACGCCACGTCGAGAATGCCAAGATCGTCGCGGAGTATCTCGAGCAAGACCCTCGTGTGGACTTCGTGACCTACGCGGGCCTGCACTCGTCGCCCTACCGCAAACGCGCCGAGAAGGTCACCCCCAAAGGTGCAGGAGCTTTGTTCACATTCGCGGTAAAGGGCGGCTATGACGCCTGCGTCAAGCTGGTGGACAGCGTGAAACTGTTCAGCCATGTCGCCAACCTCGGTGATACCCGCAGCCTGATCATCCATCCGGCCTCGACCACCCACAGCCAGTTGGACGATGAGGCAAAAATCCGCTCGGGAGCCGCGCCGAATGTCGTGCGGTTGTCGATCGGGATCGAGGATGCGCGCGATATCATCGCCGATCTGGATCAGGCCTTGGCGGCGGCCACAGCCTGAACGACAAAAGCCCAGACTGTTATCCAGTCTGGGCTTGCTCTTTTTGAAATACTCCCGCCGGAGGCTTCTGACGCTCTTGTCGGATGCCTCCGGCGGGGATATTTAGGCCAGTATGAAACGCAAGATCACTCCACGATCTCGTAGGTGATCGTCACCGAAGCCGTCATGCCGATCTGACCAGAGGCCACAGGCACCGCCGAAGCTGCTTTGGATTCGTCGCGGAACATCGGCATCGGCGCGCCGTAGCCTGCGCTTTCGGTGATTGTCTCGATCTTGCCAAGCTTCACACCAGCGGCCCCTGCTAGCAGTTCGGCGCGGGCCTTGGCGTCGGCGACCGCGGCTTTGCGGGCTTCATCCTGAGCCGGACGGGGTGCTGCGAGATCAAAGGTGATGCCGTTCAGCGTGTTCGCGCCATCGGTGATGCTGGCATCCAGCACGGTGCCCAAAGTATCCAACGCCCGCACCCGCACGCTGAGCATGTTCGATGCCACATAGCCCGCGATTTTCGGGGTTTGGCCCGCGTCATAGCCGACCCAGTTCGGGTTCAGCGATAGGTTTGAGGTTTGCAGATCGCGGTCCTCGCTCCCCGCCGATTTCAGCTTGTCGATTACAGCCTGCAGGGCTTTGGAATTGGCCGCCATCGCCTCGGCAGCGGATGCGCCATCGGTGGTGACGCCAAGTGAGATCGTCGCCATGTCTGGTGTCACCTGAACAGTGCCTTCACCGGTCACAGTGATCACATTATCGGCAAGTGCCGGAGCCGCAATCGGCAAGACAAGGGTAGCAGACAGCAGCAGGGCATTGAGAACACGCATGGGAACCTCCAAATGTTATGCGTCTTAGCTGTATTGCTATGACGTGGACCGCAAGCCATTCCTTGGCGGCCAACCTGCCTTTTTCTTTCCTTCGGCAAAAAGCTGCTATAGGAAGAGCCAAACCAGCCGTAGAGCGTTTCCGGCGGTGCCCCCAATGTGCTAGACCCGTGAAATGAAACCAGCTTTTGCACTCGACTTCCGGGATGAAACCATCAGCTTGCTGCACCGCTCTGGCG
>JBKJTI010000240.1:0-5424 GCA_046590425.1 Cypionkella sp.
CAGAACCAAAGATGGGGAGGAGATTACGCGCTCGTTCTCCATGGCAAATACGCCGGACCAAACCCAAAAACTCCGGTTCATCATCAAAAAATACCCCGACGGAAAGTTCAGCAATGAGCTTGACGCCGGCGGCATCGAAATCGGCGCTGCCGTCACCGTGCGCGGACCCTACGGCACCTGCTTCCGCCGCGAAGGACGCCAAGGGCCCATAGTGCTGGTCGCCGCAGGCTCGGGCATGTCGCCGATCTGGTCTATTCTGCACGACCACATCGCCAGCGGCGAAAAACGTCCGGTGCATTTCTTCTATGGCGCACGCAGCCAGACCGACCTGTTCTACCTGCCGCAGATCGCCGCGATCACCGCCGCCCATCCTGAAATCAGCTTCACCCCGGTTCTGTCGCACGCCAGCGACGATCCCGATTGGCACGGCGCGCAGGGCTTTGTGCATCAGGTGGTCGGCAGCGAATTGAAACGCCTCGGCATCGAAGACGGCGATGCCTATGCCTGCGGCCCACCGCCGATGATCGACGCGCTCAGCCCGGTTCTGTTCATGCTCGATTTCGATCCCGAGCGCACCTTCTACGACAAGTTCACCCCGTCCACCGCACCCGCGCCCATCAAAGCGCATTGATACCAAAGGGTTAAAACCCACCATAAGGGAGAGAGACATGGTTGCCACATCAAGCTCGGTTGGCTCAGGCGCCGCAGGGGCCGCGATTTTCGCCGACAGCGAAAGCCGCCGTTACCGCTACTTTGAACCCCGCGCCAAGCGCGCCACCCATTACGAAGACGTCACGGTCGACGTGCAGCCCGACCCCGAGCGGTATCTGATCCAGAACTGGATCATCAACTTCCCGAATGGCCGGGGCGCTTACGAGAAGGACAGCACCAAGGCGAAAAGCTCCAATTGGCACGCCTTCCGCGCCCCCGATCAGGAATGGGAGCGCACGCATTACCAGCGCCAGTCGCGTATCGAGGTGATGGTGCAGGCGGTGATCGCCAATGGCCGCAAATCCGGCGCGCAACATGCGTTTGATGCGGCTTGGGGCAAGACTTTGCAGAAGCATCTGGGTGCTTGGAAACACGCCGAATTCGGCCTTGGCACCAGCCTGATGCAGGCGCAGCGCTATGGCTACACCCAGATGATCAACAATGCCACATTGACCAACTCGAGCTACAAACTGCGTCTGGCGCAGGATATCACGCTGTATCTGGCCGAGATCGGCATGGATATCACCGGCTGGGACGACGAAGCCGGCAAAACCGCCTGGCTGGAAGATCCGATGTGGCAGGGCACCCGCGAAGCCATCGAGTCCATCATGGGCACCGAAGATTATCTCGAACAGTATTTCGCGATCAATCTGGTGTTCGAGCCGCTGGTGGGCGAGCTGTTTCGCTCAGGCTTCCTGATGCAGTTCGGTGCTGCCAACAACGACTTCATGACCCCCTCGGTGATTGCTGCGGCAGAAGGCGATTACGAGCGCAACCTCGCCAATGCCATCGACCTGATCTGGCTTCTGGCCCATGACGAAACGTTCGGCGCGCAAAACCGCACCTTGTTCCAGTCTTGGGTCAAAAAGCACGGCGCGCTGGCCGAGAAAGCCGCCCGTCAGTTGCAGCCAATCTGGTCCAAGCCGCACTCCAAGCCCGTCAGCTTTGAAGAAGCGCACGCCGTGTCCGAAGAACGTTTCGCCAAGATCCTCGGCGAAGTTTCCCTGTCCCGCTGAAAGGAACTCCCATGTCAAACGTTGCACGCGACAATTCGCACGACAACATCTTCAAGGCGATGAAGGATATCACCTTTGAGAAAACCGTTTCGCATCAATGCGGTGTCACGATGTCGGATTCGGTCGAGGCCCGCGCCATCGCCGAATTCATGGATCAGAAGCCGGGGGTGACGGTGACGTATAACCCCGCGCTGATCCGCATCGACGGTAACGGCAAGCTGATCTTCAAGATGGATGAGATCAGCGAATTCCTGGGCCGCGAGATGACCGCCGAGTTGTTTGAGGTGAATTCGTCGACCCACTACGGTCGCATGGTGCGCACCGACGACAACACGGTGATCCTGTTCGGCGATATGAACGAGATGCTGGAATTCATCTGAAAAATCCGGTGCGGGGGCGACCCCGCGCCATCTTTCAACCCCTTCCCAAAGGCAACGAAGATGTATGTAACCCCCGAAGGCAAAGAGATTTTCGTGGTCGATGGCCACGCCCATTTCTGGGACGGCAGCCCGGAAAATCAGAAAAACATCCACGGCAAGCAATTCATTGATTGCTTTTATGCCTATCACACCGGGCTTTCCCCGAAAGAGCAGCTTTGGCAGAAGTCGAAGTTCGAAAAATACAGCGGGGATGAGCTTTACAACGACCTGTTCATCGACGGGCCGGACGACATCGCCATCTTCCAGACCACCTCGCTAAGCGATTTCTACAAGACCGGCTTTGGCTGCATCAAGCGCACCAGCGAAATCGCCAAGAAATATCCAAACCGTTTCATCGTCAACGGCGCCTTTGATCCGCGCGATGGCGAAAAGGCCCTGGAATACATCCACTTCATGAAAGAGACCTATGATATCAAGGGGGTGAAGATGTACACCGCCGAGTGGAATGGCGAATCCAAGGGTTGGCGGCTGAACGACCCTGCGGCCTACAAATGCTTTGAGCTTTGCGACAAGCTCGGCATCAAGAACATCCATGTCCATAAGGGCCCGACGATCATCCCGCTGAACAAGGATGCGTTTGATGTGCATGATGTGGATTATGCCGCCACCGATTTCCAGAACCTGAACTGGATTGTCGAGCATTGCGGCCTGCCGCGTCTGGATGATTTCTGCTGGATCGCCACGCAGGAAACCAATGTTTACGCGGGCCTTGCCGTGGCCCTGCCGTTCATTCATTCCCGACCGCGCTATTTCGGTGAGATCATCGCCGAACTGCTGTTCTGGATCGGGCCGGAGAAGATCCTGTTCGGCTCGGACTATGCGATCTGGACGCCGAAATGGCTGGTCGAAAAGCTGTGGGCCTTCCAGATCCCGGAAGATATCTCGGCGGAACGCGGCGGCGTGCAACTGACCGATGAGATCAAGGAAAAGATCCTCGGCCTGAACGCCGCCCGACTTTACAACATCGACGTTGCTGCGCGCAAAGCCGAGTTTTCTGCAAACCCTATCTCTATTGCAGCCGAGTGATGACCATGACCGCGCCCATATCCCTTGTCTTGGATGATGCCACGCTGAATCAGGTTTGGGCGCGGCTTGATCTGGTGATGGACCCCGAACTCGATGAACCTGTGACCGACATGGGCTTTATCGAGGCGGTGTCGATCACCAGCCCCCCCGACCAGAACACCAGCACGGTGCATGTCAGCTTCCGGCTGCCAACCTATTGGTGCTCGCCCAACTTCGCCTTTCTGATGGCCGAGGGCATCAAGCGCCAGATCGAGATGCTGCCCTGGGTCGACCAAGCCATGGTGACCTTGCAAGACCACATGGCCGCCGAGGAAATGAATGCGGCTGTCAACGCCGGGGCCAGTTTCGGCTCGGTCTTTGCCGAACTCCACCCCGATGAAGACCTTGCCGCCCTGCGCGAAAAATTCGACGTCAAGGCGTTTCAGTGCCGTCAAGAGGTGGTGATCAAAGCCATGCTAGCGATGGGTTTCTTGCCTGCCGACATCGTGACCATGCCGCGTGCCCTTGTGGAAATCGCCGAGTTTTCCGACCCCGATGCTGTCCGCCAGAAAACCCGCTATCTGGCGATCCTTGATGAAAAACACCTCGCCCCCAGCCCGCGCGATCTGGCTTTCCCGACCTATCAAGGCACCGCAATCAACGATTATGCCGCCTATATCGGCCTGCTCCGCTCGGTCAGGATCAACATGGAATTTTCTGGCTCGCTCTGCCGAGGGCTGAAACGCACCCGCTACCAAGAGGCCGATCTGTCCGGCGACATCCCGGTTCTGGTCGATTTCACCACCCACAATACGACGCACGCCTGCCGCTGACAGGCGATCCCAAAAACACTGCAAAATCCGGCTTTGGCCGAAGGAGGAACTATGCCCAAGATCATGATCCACGGGAACGACGCCCGCCGCGCTTTGGCGCATGGGGTGCAGAAACTGTCGGCAGCGGTTGAATCGACGCTGGGCCCGATGGGTATGAACGCGATGATTGATCGCCCAATGGGTACCCCCTTGATCAGCCGCGATGGAGTGTCGATTGCCTCGGAAATCGAGCTGTTCGACCGCTTTGAAAACATGGGCGCGCAGGTGGTGCGTGAAGTCTCGATGCAGACCAATGATGTGGCAGGCGACGGCACTACCACTTCAATCGTGCTGGCCAATGGCATGATCCAATCCGGTGTGGTGTTGATCGAGAAGGGCGCGAAGCCGGTTGATCTCTGCCGTGGCATCGCAATGGCAGTCGAGGCCACCACCCATGCCCTGCGCGCCGCTGCCAAGCCGGTCAAAGATCATGCCGTGCTGTCGGCGGTCGCCAAAATCTCGGCCTCCAGTACCGAACTGGGCGAGTTGGTCGCCGAAGCCTTCCGCCGCGTCGGCGCACAGGGGGTGATTTCCACCGATTACGGCAGCGGCAACACCTCGACCCTGCAAGTGGTCGACGGCATGGCGTTTGAGCGCGGCTATATCTCGCATCACATGGTCACCGATCTCGATGCGATGCGCGCGGTGGTGTTGAACCCCTATATCGTGCTGACCGATATCAAGATGAAAACTGCCAGCCAGTTGGATGCCGCCAAGGCGATTGCCGCCGAAGATGGCCGCCCGTTGGTGATCATCTCGGAAGAAACCTCGCCCGAGGTGCTGCTGACCCTGTTGGGCAAAGACGGCCCCGGCAAATTCCTCGTGGTGCATCCGCCAGAATTCGGCCACTGGCGCCGCAATATGATGGAGGATCTGGCGATCCTGACCGGCGGCAAGGTTCTGGCCCGCGATCTGGGCGACAGTCTGGAAAACATCACCCGGCTGGATATGGGTTCTGCGGAACGGGTGGAGGCCACCAATTCCGACACCATGATCATTCGCGGCAACGGTGATCTGCAATCCATCGCCGCCCGCCGCGCGCAAGTGCAGCGGCTATATGAAGTGGCCCCCCCGAACATCGACAAAGACAAGTTGCAAGAGCGCCTCGCCAAACTCTGCGGCGGCACCGCGACGATCTTCGCGGGCGGCGTCACCCCGGTTGAACAAAAGCGCACCATCCAACTGATCGAGGATTCGCTGAACGCCGTGCGCGCGGCCTCGGACGAAGGCGTGTTGGTTGGCGGTGGCGTGGCGCTGGCCCGTATCGCCCCCTCGCTCGCCGAACTGGCGCTGGCCGAGCAGGGCGACGTGCGCCGGGGGATTGAACTCGTGCAATCGGTGTTGACCCTGCCGCTGGCCCGCATCGCCTTTAACGCAGGC
>JBKJTI010000334.1:0-19209 GCA_046590425.1 Cypionkella sp.
GGACGCGTTGAAAAACTTCGCAAACAAGTTGCCGGGGCTGTCGGAACCGGCACGCTCGATTTACACGCCGCACGCGATGAGATCGGGCGCCGATTGGCTTGCCTCCGCGACGCAAGCACAGGTTGACGATTTCATTGACGGCCTGAGCGAGAACGCGCTGCTGGCGTTGCCGTGGATGTTCGAATTCTGGGCACTGCCGCATCAACTGCCGCCCGCGGGGGCGTGGAAAACCTGGGTGGTCATGGGCGGGCGCGGGGCCGGGAAAACCCGCGCGGGCTCGGAATGGGTCAGGGCGGAAGTCGAAGGCGCGGGGCCTGTGGATGCGGGGCGCTCAAAGCGGGTGGCGCTGGTGGGTGAGACTGTGGATCAGGTGATTGCGGTGATGATCGAGGGCGAGAGCGGGATATTGGCCTGCTCACCACCGGATCGGCGGCCTGAATGGCAGGCGACGAAGAAGCAACTGGTTTGGCCGAACGGTGCGATTGCGCAGGTGTTTTCGGCGCACGAGCCGGACAGTCTGCGCGGGCCGCAGTTTGATGCTGCTTGGGTGGATGAATTGGCAAAATGGCCAAAGGCGGAACAAGCCTGGGATCAGTTGCAGTTTGGACTGCGGTTGGGCGAGAACCCGCGACAGGTGGTGACGACGACGCCGCAAAATGTGGGCGTGCTGAAGGATATTCTGAAAAACCCCTCAACCGTGATGACCCATGCGCCGACCGAGGCGAACCGGGCATATCTGGCGGCTTCGTTCTTGGCGGAGGTGCGGACGCGCTATGCGGGGACGACGAAGGGGGCGCAGGAGTTGGATGGGCTGTTGATTGAGGATGCCGAGGGGGCTTTGTGGACGACCGCGATGCTGGAGGCGGGGCGGATTTCTGAGCCGCCGCGTTTGCAGCGGATTGTGGTGGCGGTGGACCCACCGGTGACCGGGCATGGCAAGTCGGATGAGTGCGGCATTGTCGTTGTGGGGGCGATTACCGAAGGGCCGACGCAAGATTGGCAGGCGGTGGTACTGGCGGATTGCTCGGTGAAAGGGGCTTCGCCTGACCAGTGGGCAAGGGCTGCGATTGCGGCGATGGACCGCTTTGGCGCGGACCGGTTGGTGGCGGAGGTCAATCAGGGCGGCGATCTGGTGGAAAAGGTGATCCGTCAGATTGACGCTTTGGTGCCGTATCGGGCGGTGCGGGCGTCTAAGGGCAAGACTGCGCGGGCGGAACCTGTGTCAGCTTTGTATGAGCAAGGCCGGGTGAGCCATGTGCGGGGCCTGGCGGCGCTGGAGGCGCAGATGTTGCAGATGACGCGGCATGGCTATGTCGGCAAGGGCTCGCCCGACCGGGTGGATGCGTTGGTGTGGGCACTGACGGATTTGATCGTGGAGCCTGCGGAGACCTATCGGCGGCCGCAGGTACGCGGAATTTGAGTGTTGTTTTGGGCAGCGCGCGGTGGGTTGGGGTTACTTAAACCTTTCCGCATTAGAACTGCCTTCAGACAAGCGCAGTCCTGAAAAGTTGGGGCGGTCGGGAAGATAGGAGCTTTGACGCATGGTGTTCGATTTTCTGAAGCGCGCGCCACAGGTGGTGGAAAAGAAGGCCTCGGCCACCGGGCGTGTGGTGGCTTGGGGCGGCTCGGGACGGGTGGCGTGGAGCCCGCGTGATCTGGTTTCACTGGCGAAGACCGGGTTTCAGGGCAATCCGATGGGGTTTCGCGCGGTGAAGCTGATCTCGGAGGCGGCCAGCGCTATGCCGTTGGTTTTGCAGGATGAAGGGCGACGCTATGACAGCCACCCGGTGCTGGATCTGATCCGCAGACCCAACGGCGCGCAGGGGCGGGCGGAGTTTCTGGAGGCGGTCTATGGCCATCTGCTGTTGTCGGGCAATGCCTATATCGAGGCGGTGCCGGGGGCGGGTTCGGTGCCGGGAGAGCTGCATGTGTTGCGCTCGGATCGGATGTCGCTGATCCCCGGATCGGATGGTTGGCCGGTGGCTTATGACTATTCGGTGGGCGGGCGAACGCATCGGTTTGCGATGACGCCGGAAAGCCAGCCGATTTGTCATATCAAGACGTTTCATCCTTCGGATGATCACTATGGTTTCAGCCCGTTGCAGGCGGCGGCGGTGGCGATAGATGTGCATACTTCGGCGTCGGCCTGGTCGAAGGCACTGCTGGATAATGCGGCGCGGCCTTCGGGGGCGATTGTGTATAAGGGCGCGGATGGGCAGGCGCAGTTGTCTACCGATCAGTATGACCGTTTGGTGAGCGAGATGGAGATGCATCATCAGGGCGCGCGCAATGCGGGGCGGCCGATGTTGTTGGAGGGTGGTTTGGACTGGAAGCCGATGGGGTTTTCGCCTTCCGACATGGAGTTTCAGCAGACCAAAGAAGCGGCGGGGCGTGAGATTGCCACGGCGTTTGGGGTGCCGCCGATGCTGATGGGGATACCAGGGGATGCCACGTATTCCAACTATCAGGAAGCCAACCGGGCGTTTTATCGGCTGACCGTGCTGCCCTTGGTGGCGCGGGTGACGGCGGGGATTTCGCATTGGTTGTCGACCTTTACCGGGGAGTTGGTCGAGTTGCGGCCTGATCTGGATCAGATCCCGGCGCTGGCCGTGGAGCGTGATCAGTTGTGGGCGCGGGTCGGCGCTGCGGCTTTCCTGACCGAGGTGGAAAAGCGCATCCTGCTGGGCCTGCCGCGCATTCAGGAGGGCGAATGACGCCGCCGCGCAAACCGTCTGACGGATCGCGTTACCTATATGACAGCTTCGATGCCGCAGCCGCGCGGATTGAGGCGAATGAGCGGGTGGCCGAGGAGCGTTGGGCGGCGCTCGACTATCGTTTGGCCCAGATTGATGCGGTGCTGGAGCGGCTGGAGAAGCGGATTTGGGTTGGGGTGTATGGGGTGGCGGCGTTCCTGCTGGCACAGATGGCCGAGGCCGTGATGCAGGCGGCAAGCAAATGAAAGGTAACCCGATGAATTGGAAAATGCAGGGCGCGCCGGAGTGCAAGTTTCAGCGTCCCGAAGCGCGGTTGACGGTCACGGATGGCACGCTGGTGGAAGGCTATGCCAGTCTGTTCGGCAAGCGCGATCAGGGTGGCGATGTGGTGCAGAAGGGGGCTTATGCCGCCAGTCTGGCTCGGCTGACCACGCAGGGCCGCGCGGTGAAAATGCTGTGGCAGCATGACCCGACCCAGCCGATTGGGGTATGGGACGAGGTGCGCGAGGATGCGGTGGGGCTGTGGGTCAAAGGCCGCATCCTGCCCGAAGTTGATAAGGGCCGCGAGGCGGTGGCTCTGCTGGCGGCGGGGGCGATTGACGGTCTTTCGATCGGCTACCGCACCGTCAAAGCGGAACGCGATGGCAAGGGGCAGCGCCTTTTGTCCGAGCTGGAGCTTTGGGAGGTCTCACTCGTGACTTTTCCGATGCTTCCCGAGGCGCGGGTTTCAGCGAAGGGCGATACGCCCGAGGCTGAGCTTTGGCGCAGCATGGCGCAGTTCTTCGACGATGCGCGCCAATCCCTAAGCGAACGCGCTTAGCGGCTTTTCACGACCAAACAACTTCCACGACCAAGAACGGGGAAATCAAGATGACCGAGACGAAGGCTCGGGCCGGTGAGGCTTTGCCTGCCGCCCAGAATCTGGCCGCAAATCCGGGTGCGGACGTGAAATCCGCGATGGCCGGGTTTCTGAACGCCTTCAGGGGCTTTCAGGACGATGTGAAACAAACACTTCAACAACAGGACGAAAGATTGACCATGCTGGATCGCAAACAAATGACCTACGCCCGCCCCGCTTTGTCCGCCTCTGCCGAAATGGACGTGCCGCATAAGAAGGCGTTTGGCGCCTATCTGCGGTCAGGGGACGATGACGGTTTGCGCGGCCTTGTGCTGGAAGGCAAGGCGATGTCGACCGCCGTGGCTGCCGATGGGGGCTATTTGGTGGATCCAGAGACGGCGGACAGCATCCGTTCTATGCTCGTTGCCACCTCGTCTTTGCGGGCGATTGCAAATGTGGTGCAGATTGATGCGACCTCGTTTGACGTGCTGATTGACCGCTCGGAAGTGGGGTCTGGTTGGGCGACGGAAGTGGCAGCGACCTCGGAAACCGCGACGCCGACGATTGAGCGGATTTCAATCAAGCTGCACGAACTGTCGGCGATGCCTAAGGCTTCGCAGCGCTTGCTGGACGACTCCGCATTTGATGTCGAGGGCTGGCTGGCTGGCAAGATCGCCACGCGGTTTATCCGTGCCGAGGCTTCGGCGTTTATCAATGGCACCGGGGTTGATCAGCCGAAGGGGATCTTGCTGCCGACCAAGGTGGCAAATGCTTCCTGGACCTGGGGGAACATCGGCTACATCCCGACCGGGGCGGCGGCGGATTTTGCGCCGACCAACTCGGTAGATTGCATCATCAGCTTGGTCTATGCGCTGGGGGCGGATTACCGCGCCAATGCCAGCTTCATCATGAACTCGAAAACCGCAGGGGCGGTGCGAAAGATGAAGGACGCCGATGGCCGTTTCATGTGGTCGGACGGTTTGGCGGCTGCGGAACCTGCGCGTCTGATGGGGTATCCGGTGCTGATCTGCGAGGACATGCCGGATATTGCTGCCAATGCCTACGCGATTGCGTTTGGCGATTTCAGATCGGCCTACACGATTGCCGAGCGTCCTGATCTGCGGATTTTGCGCGATCCGTTCTCGGCCAAACCGAACGTGTTGTTCTATGCAAGCAAGCGCGTTGGCGGCGATGTCACCGACTTTGCGGCGATCAAACTGCTGAAAATCGCGGTTTCCTGAGGCCGCTTTGACTGCCCGGCTTCTTTGGGGGCCGGGCAATGGACGCGCGCCAAAGGGCCGTGCCGTCTAGCTGCTCCCCTCCGTTCGAGCGGTGCGGGGTGCGCGTCCATAGTCCTTCGGGGCGGGATTTGGGGTATTCGGGAAGGGATGAGGCGATGATGTTGACGGAAATCACCAGCGTGGCGGCGGCATCTTTGCCAGTGCAGACGCTGAAGGATCATCTGCGGTTGGGCTCGGGGTTCAGCGACGACGGGATGCAGGATGGGCTGATCGAGGGTTATCTGCGCGCGGCAATGGCGGTGATTGAGGGGCGGATCGGCAAGGTGCTGTTATCGCGGCGGTTCAAGCTGGTGTTGGAAGATTGGCGGCAACGTGGCGAGCAGGCACTGCCGGTGGCTCCGGTGACGGCGCTGGTGTCGGTGACACTGGTGGATGTGGAGGCCGTGAGCACAGTGGTCAGCGCGGATCGCTATCGGCTGGTGCAGGACACCCATCGCCCGAAGCTGATCGCGGCGGGGGTGTTGTTGCCGCTGGTGCCAACGGACGGGCGGGCTGAGGTGGTGTTTGACGCAGGCTTTGGTGCGGCTTGGGCGCAGGTTCCGGTTGATCTGGCGCAGGCGGTATTGCTGCTGGCGTCGGAGTTCTACGAGAACCGGCATGATTTGGGGCAACGTGTGGCGGGGCTGCCGCTGGCGGTGCAGGCGTTGATCGAACGCTGGCGCACCGTGCGGGTTCTGGGCGGGGGTGCGGCATGAACCCGGTGCGATTGAGGCGCAAGCTGGTGCTGGAGGCGCCGCAGAACGTGGCGGATGGCGCGGGCGGGTTTACGGTGGCTTGGGCGATTTTGGGGACGTTGTGGGGAGAGGTTCAGCCTGGATCGGGGCGTGAGTTGGCGGGGGTCGAGGTGGTTATGGCCTCGGTGCCTTACAAGATCACCGTACGGGGGGCTCCGGTTGGGGCGGTGCGGCGGCCAAAGCCCGAACAGCGGCTGCGCGATGGGACCCGCGTGTTCACCATTCTGGCGGTGACCGAGCATGATCAGGACGCACAGTATCTGACCTGCTTCGCGCGGGAGGAGGTTCCGGCATGAGTTATCAGGCAGCGGCGGCATTCCAGTCGGCGATCTATGCGCGGCTTTCGGGGTTTGCGGGCTTGAGTGGGGTGAACATCGTCGACGCGATGCCGCCGGGGCTGGCTTTGGGTACCTTTGTGCTGATTGGACCCGAGCAGGTGTTGGATCAATCCGACAAATCCGGTGCTGGGGCCGAGCATCGCTTTGAGATTGCGGTGATCAGTGACGCGACAGGATTTCTCACCGCGAAACAGGTGGCGGGGGCTGTCTCGGAGGCTTTGGTCGATGTGGCTTTGACGCTGACGACGGGTCGGCTGATCTCGATCCAGTTCCTGCGGGCCGCCGCGCGGCGGCTGGAGGCGGGAGATACCCGGCGGATTGATATGACCTTCCGGGCGCGGATCGAGCTTTGACATAATAGCCCCATGGGGCGGATTCAGGAGATGACGATGGCAGTGCAGAACGGCAAAGACCTGCTGATCAAGGTCGATATGGTGGGCGACGGTACCTTTGTGACGGTGGCGGGTCTGCGTGCGACGCGGATCAGCTTCAATGCGGAAACCGTCGATGTGACATCGCTCGAAAGTGCTGGCGGGTGGCGCGAGTTGCTGGCGGGGGCGGGGGTGAAGACCGCCTCGATCTCTGGCTCGGGGGTGTTTCGTGATGCGACGACCGATGCGCGCGCGCGGCAGATTTTCTTTGATGCAGAGATGCCGCTGTTTCAGGTGGTGATCCCCAGCTTTGGCGTCGTCGAAGGGCCGTTCCAGATCTCCGCGATTGAATATGCGGGCAGCCATAACGGCGAGGCGACTTATGAAATGACGCTCGCCTCCGCCGGGGCTTTGACCTTCACGGCGCTTTGATGGCGAACCCTTATGCTGGGGAAGTCGCGATCTGGCTGGATGGGGTCGCCCATGTCGCCAAGCTAACTCTGGGCGCTTTGGCTGAGTTAGAGTCGGCGATGGCTGCTGGGTCGCTGGTGGAGATGGTCGAGCGGTTTGAATCTGGCAAGGTGTCCACCCGCGATGTGTTGGCGTTGATTGTGGCCGGGCTGCGTGGCGGTGGATGGCAGGGGACGGCGGAAAATCTTCGCACGGTGGAGATCGGCGGTGGCCCAGTTGAAGCAGCGCGGGCGGCGGCGGAGTTGTTGGCGCGGGCGTTTGCTTTGCCGGGCGAGGCATGAAGATAGATTGGCCGGGGCTGATGCGGGCGGGGATGGGCGAATTGCGGCTGGTTCCGGCGGTATTCTGGGCGCTGTCGCCGATTGAGTTGAGGATGATGCTGGGGGCGGATGCGGCTTTGCCGCCCCTGACGCGGGCGCGGTTGGAAGAATTGGCCGCAGCTTATCCGGATTTCACAAAAGGGGCGGGCGATGGCGACGGTAGAGGAGTTGCAGGACCAGATAGCGGCGCTTGAAGCCACGCTGTCTGGCACCACCGGGATGGTCGGCGCGTTTGAGGGTGAGTTGTCGCGGATGCGCGAAACCATGGTGTTCACCGGGCGCGAGGTGAATGTGCTGTCCAGCGGTATCGGCGGCGGCTTGCGACGGGCGTTTGATGGGCTGGTGTTTGACGGAGCCAAGCTGTCAGACGCTTTGAAGTCGGTGGCTAAATCCTTGGCCGACACAGTTTACGGCATTGCGATGAAGCCGGTGCAGAACGCTTTGGGCGGGGCGATTGCCTCGGGGTTGAGCGGACTGTTGGGCGGGATAATGCCGTTTGAGAAGGGTGGCAGCTTTAGCCAGGGCCGGGTGATGCCGTTTGCCAAGGGCGGTGTGGTCTCGCAGGCAACGCCGTTTGCGATGCGCGGTGGGCAAGGGTTGATGGGCGAGGCCGGGCCGGAGGCGATCATGCCACTGGCGCGTGGTGCCGATGGTCGGCTGGGGGTGCAGACTTCCGGCGGGCGTGCCGTGACGGTGGTGATGAACATCACCACACCGGATGTGCAGGGCTTTCAGCGCAGCCAAAGCCAGATCGCCGCGTCAGCACAGCGCATGCTGTCGCGCGGCCAACGCAATCGGTGAGGATAGAGCATGGCCTTTCACGACATCAGATTTCCGGCGAGTGTCAGCTTTGGCTCGCAAGGCGGGCCCGAGCGGTTGACCGAAATTGTCACGCTCGCCAATGGCTTTGAAGAACGTAACACGCCGTGGGAGCATTCCCGGCGGCGCTATGATGCGGGATTTGGGCTGCGCAGTCTGGAGGATGTCGATACGCTGCTCGCGTTCTTCGAGGCGCGCCGGGCAAGGCTGCACGCGTTTCGCTGGAAGGATTGGTCGGATTATAAGTCCTGCGGCGCCAACCAGGGGATCGCTGCGACGGATCAGCTGATTGGGGTCGGCGATGGGATTGCCGTCATGTTTCAGCTGAAAAAGACCTATCTTTCCGGCACGGCAAGCTATGTCCGCCCGATTGCCAAACCCGTCGCAGGCACTGTGATCGTGGCGATTGCCAATGATCCGAAAGTAGAGGGGCTAGAATTCAACGTCGATGCTGCGAGCGGCATCGTCAGCTTTGTCACTCCGCCTGACATCGGCGCGCCGATCACGGCGGGCTATGAGTTTGATGTGCCGGTGCGGTTTGATGCCGATGTGATCAAGACCTCGGTGGCCTCGTTCCGGGCCGGGGAAGTGCCAAATGTGCCCATCGTCGAGGTGCGGGTATGAGCGCGAGGCAGGAGTTGCTGGATCATCTTGGGCAGGGTGTGACGACGGTGTGCCGGGCCTGGCTGGTGACGCGCCGCGATGGTGTGAAATTTGGCTTCACCGATCATGATCTTGATCTGGGCTTTGAGGGCCATCTGTTCAGAGCCAGTTCCGGCATGACCGCGCGCACCTTGCAGCAGACCACGGGGCTGGCGGTAGATAACTCAGAAACACTGGGGGCGTTGTCGGATGCGGCGGTGGATGAGGCTGACCTGATCGCGGGGCGGTTCGATGGAGCCGAAGTGCGGGCTTGGTTGGTGAATTGGGCCGATGCAGCCCAGCGCATCGAACAGTTTCGTGGAAACCTCGGTGAGATTTCCCGCGCGGGCGGGGCGTTCAAGGCCGAGTTGCGCGGGCTGACCGATCGGTTGAACCAACCGCAGGGCAGGATCTTTCAGCGCAACTGCACGGCGGTGCTGGGGGATGCGCGCTGTAAGGTTAATCTGACTACCCCGGGGAATTTTGCGCAAACCTCGGTGGTGGGCTTCGATGCGTTGAAGCGGTGCCGGTTTGACGGGCTCGGCTCTTTTGCTGATCGTTGGTTCGAACGCGGGCGCTTTATTGTCACCTCGGGTGCCGCTGCTGGCCTGGTGGGAGTGATTAAGTTTGATCGGCTGGTTGCGGGCCAGCGCATCGTTGATCTGTGGCACGAACTGGGCGCCCAGATCGCGATTAGCGATCAGGTGCGACTTGAGGTGGGCTGTGACCGGATCTCCACCACTTGCCGCGCAAAATTCACCAACTTCGCCAATTTTCGCGGTTTTCCGCATATTCCGGGTGAGGATTGGCTGGCGTCTTATCCAGTCAACAGTCGCGCCAATGACGGTGGGAGCCTCGGGCGATGACGCCTGCATTGATTGTAGAGGCGGCACGGGACTGGATCGGCACGCCCTACCTGCATCAGGCCAGCGTTAAAGCCGCAGGGGCTGATTGCCTAGGCCTGATCCGGGGTGTCTGGCGGGAAATGATCAGCGCCGAGCCCGAAAGCATCCCCGCCTATTCGCAGGATTGGTCCGAACCGTCCGGCAGCGAAGACCTGCTGGCTGCCGCCCAGCGCTGGCTGATCGAGAAGACCAGGGCCGATGAAGCGCCGGGGGATGTCTTGCTGTTTCGGATGCGAGCCGGTGCTGTCGCCAAACATCTGGGCATCACCGCGCATATTGGCGAAAGCGCCAGCTTCATCCATGCCTACACCGGCCACGGCGTCATTGAAACGGCGCTCAGCGATCCGTGGCGGCGCAAGATCGCCGCGCGATTTGAATTTCCTTTAGGAGCCTGAACATGGCCACGATCCTTCTCTCTGCTGTTGGTGCCTCGCTGGGCGCAGGTTTTGGCGGCACAGTGCTGGGCCTGTCAGGTGCAGTCATTGGTCGCGCGATTGGCGCCACGGTAGGGCGGGTGATCGATCAGAAACTGCTCGGCGCGGGCTCAGAGGCGGTCGATGTCGGCCGCGTTGACCGCTTTCGAGTGATGGGCGCGAGTGAAGGGGCGGCTGTTCCGCGCATCTGGGGCAGGGTGCGCGTATCGGGGCAGGTGATCTGGGCCAGCCGATTTCAGGAGAATGTCGTGCGTTCCGGTGGAGGCAAAGGCACGCCGAAACCCTCCAGTAACAGCTTTAGCTATTCGGTCAGTCTGGCGGTTGCCCTGTGCGAAGGCGAGATCACGCGGGTTGGACGGATGTGGGCGGATGGCAATGAAATTGCGCCGGAAAGCACCAACCTGCGCATCTACAAAGGCGATGAGGCGCAACTGCCTGATCCGAAGATTGAGGCGGTTGAGGGAGCAGGCAATGCCCCCAGCTACCGCGGTACAGCCTATGTCGTGATCGAGAACCTCGATCTCGGGCAGTTCGGCAACCGCGTGCCGCAATTCTCATTCGAGGTGGTACGGGCGGCGCAAAGCACGGCGTCCGAGGCGCATCCCGGACTGTCCAAAATCATCCCTGGTGTCTGCCTGATCCCCGGAACGGGGGAATATGCGCTAGCAACCACGCCCGTGCATTATTCATACGGTCCGGGCAGCAACCGCTCGGCCAATGTCAATTCGGCGACGGGCAAGACGGATTTTGCCTCATCGTTGGAACAACTGACCGAGGAGTTGCCCAACGCAAACGGCGTGTCTCTGGTGGTGTCTTGGTTTGGCAATGACCTGCGCTGTAGCGCTTGCTTTGTGCGGCCGAAGGTCGAGCAAAAGCAATATGACGGCCAACCGATGCAGTGGAACGTCTCGGGCTTGACGCGGGCGGCGGCACTGGAACTGCCAAAGCTGGAGGGCAATACGGTTTTTGGTGGCACCCCATCAGATCAATCAGTGGTCGAGGCGATCAAAGCCCTTACCGCAGCGGGCAAGGCGATCACATTTTATCCGTTTATCCTGATGGATCAATTGCCGGGCAACACTCTGCCCGATCCGTGGAGCACCGCGACCTCTCAGCCGGCTCTGCCGTGGCGTGGGCGGATCACCCTGAACCACGCGCCGGGACAATTCGGCACCACAGACCGAACCGCTGCTGCGAGCGCCGAAGTGGCGGCCTTCTTCGGCACAGTCGCCCCCCCCCATTTTTCTATTGCAGGCGAGATGGTCAGCTTTTCCGGCCCCGATGAATGGTCTTATCGCCGCTTTATCTTGCATTATGCCAACCTGTGCAAAGCCGCAGGCGGAGTAGCCGCGTTCTGCATCGGCACTGAACTTCGCAGCCTGACCCAAATTCGCGGCGCGGATGACACATTCCCCACTGTCGCCGCCCTGCGTCAACTCGCCGTCGAGGTGAAAGCCATCCTCGGGCCCAACAGCAAGATCACCTATGCCGCTGATTGGTCGGAATATTTCGGCTATCACACCGATGATAACCTCTACTTCCACCTCGATCCGCTTTGGGCCGACCCCGCCATCGACTTCATCGGCATCGACAATTACATGCCGCTGTCGGATTGGCGCGATGGCGAAAACCACCTCGACGTCCATTGGGGCGACATCCACAACACCGACTACCTGCGCGCCAACATTGCGGGCGGTGAGGGCTTTGAGTGGTATTACGCCACTCCTGCCGATCAGGCCGCCCAAATTCGCACGCCGATCACCGATGGCGCATTTGGCGAGCCTTGGGTTTACCGCTATAAAGATCTGCGCGGCTGGTGGTCGGGTTCGCATCACGAGCGCATTGCGGGTGTGCGCGCGGCGATCCCGACGGCATGGATCGCAGGTTCCAAACCGATCCGATTCACCGAATACGGCTGCGCTGCGGTGGACAAGGGCACCAACCAACCCAATGTTTTTCTTGATCCCAAA
The DNA here is from genome assembly GCA_046590425.1 of Cypionkella sp. GTDB lineage: Bacteria > Pseudomonadota > Alphaproteobacteria > Rhodobacterales > Rhodobacteraceae > Cypionkella. Next base: position 11,858 of record JBKJTI010000334.1, read on the forward strand.
TCGTCCGAATCCGCCTTGCCGAAATATTCCAACGGTTTGCGCGATGACCTGCTGCAACTGACCTACTACAATGCCATGCATACCTACTGGACGGATCCGCAAAACAACCCCGAAGCCTTCCTCTACACCGGCCAAATGGTCGATTTCGCCAATTCGCTGGCTTGGGCTTGGGATGCGCGACCGTTCCCGACCTTCCCCGGCAACAAAACCCTGTGGTCAGATGCGCCGAACTATGACAAAGGCCATTGGCTGAACGGGCGTGCGTCGAACCAACCGCTAGCGGCGGTGATCGGTGATATCTGCGATCTGACGGGAATGCAGCGTGTTGACCTCGGTCAAGCCCATGGCATCGTGCGTGGCTACACGATTTCTGACGTGGCTTCGGCCCGTGCGGCGCTACAACCGTTGATCCTCGCCTTTCCAACCGACGTGATCGAGCGCGAAGGCACGTTACGCTTTCAATCCCGCACTGCGCTTAATCCTCAAAGTGTCGCGCCCGAATCTCTCGCCGTCACGACCGAGATCGACGGCCGCATCGAGCGCACCCGCAGCGCCGACGTTGAAACCCCCGAACATATCCGCTTGACCTTCAGCGAGGCGGAAACGGATTTCGCCGTCTCCACTGTCTCGGCGTCTTTCCCGGATCGCATCGGCGATGTGGTTTCACAATCCGAACTGCCACTTACCTTGACCGCTGCCGAGGCCACCGCGATTGCCGAACGTTGGATGGCTGAAACCCGCGTATCCCGCGATTCTGCCCGCTTTGCCCTGCCAAAATCCCAACTCGCCATTGGCGTTGGCGATACCGTCAGCATCGCAGGCGAACTCTACCGTATCGATCGCGCCGAGTTGTCCGAGTTGCAGACCATCGAGGCCGTCCGCGTCGACCCCAACGTATACGAGCCCGCCGAAGTCAGCGTACCGTCACGCGGTTGGGTGCCGTTCCAAGCTACGGTTCCGGTTTATCCTTTGTTCCTCGACCTGCCGTTGCTGAAAGGCACTGAGGTCGAATACGCTCCGCATGTCTGCGTCGCAGCCTCGCCTTGGCCCGGCGACGTCGCGGTGTGGAGTGCGGTGACAGACGACAGCTATAGCCTCAATACCAGGCTGACCCAACCCGCGATCATCGGAACCACAGAGACCATCCTGATCGCCGCCGAGCCCGGCGTCTGGGATCGCGGCGCTACCCTGCGCGTGCGCATCGAATCTGGCGCCCTTTCCTCGGTCAGTGAACTCTCTGTCCTATCCGGGGCCAACGTCGCGGTGATCGGCGATGGCAGCCCGGAAAATTGGGAGGTGTTCCAATTCGCAAACGCGACTCTCGTCGCGCCGAAAACTTATGACATCTCGCTACGCCTGCGGGGGCAAGCTGGAAGCGACGGGGTGATGCCAGCCACTTGGCCCATTGGCAGCACCTTCGTTCTGCTCAACGATGCCGTCCAACAAATCAACCTGCCGCTCTCTGCCCGAGGTTTGCCGCGCTTTTACCGCATTGGCCCCGCCGACAAAGGCTATGACAGCAGCGCCACCGTCCTTGTTACCGAAAGCTTCGACGGGACAGGCCTGCGACCCTATGCAGTCTCGCACCTGCTTGGTACCAAACAACCCGGCGGTGATCTCGACATAACTTGGCGACGCCGCACCCGCATTGACGGCGACACCTGGCAGTCACTGGAAGTGCCCTTGGGCGAAGATACCGAGCAATACACCATCAAAATTACCCAAGGCCCCGTTACCTTGCGCGAAATCACCACCACGTCACCGAGCTTCAATTACACCACGGCCCAGCAAACTGCCGACGCAGCCAGCGGCACAATCACTATTGCCATAGCCCAAGTCTCACAACGCTACTGCAACGGCCCGTTCCAGACCATCACAACGGCCCTCTAATGCGCCGCTGCCTTCCCGGCGATCTGTTTGAGGCGGCGGGCCTGCTCGCAGCCTCCACCGACCCAACTGTTCTCGTCAGCCGTTTGATTGATCAAGCTGATGCCGCGCACCGCTACGCCAAACGCTTCGGGCGCGCGCATCCGCAATGGGGCAACGGCAGCCTGATGGCCCGCGCGTTGGCTGAAGCAGGGCCGCGCCACAACTCCCTCCATTCTGCACATTTCCTATCGGCCCTTGCCTTGGTCGCGAGCAAGCTTGCCAGCCGTAAGCACGGCACCGCAGCGACATAGCAAAATCCCCCTTGGCACTGTTGCAAACCAACGCCATATGCTAATCTCTCTGCCAGCAGGAGATATATCATGGCCGAAACCAGCGCTAAAATCAGCCCTCTGGATCCCGTTTGGCGCCGCGTGCGCGATGAAGCCTTCGACATGGTCCGGGCCGAACCCCTACTTGGTGGCCTGATCCACTCCAGTCTTTTGCACCATCCCAGCCTTGAGCGTGCTTTAGCCTATCGCTTCTCGCTGAAACTGGCGTCCGGCGAGATGTCCGAGCAAATCCTGCGCGAAATCGCGGATGAGGCTTATGCCTCTGACCCTGAACTCGGCCAATCCGCCCGCGCCGATGTGACTGCGGTGTTTGACCGTGACCCGGCCTGCCTGCGTTTCATCCAGCCGATCCTGTTCTTCAAAGGCTATCAGGCGATCCAAGCCTACCGCATCGGCCATTGGTTGTGGCAGAATGGCCGCAAGGATATGGCCTATTTCGTGCAGATGCGGGTTTCGGAAGTGTTCGGCGTCGACATTCACCCAAATGCCCGCATCGGCAAAGGCATCATGATCGACCACGCCCATTCCATCGTGATTGGGGAAACCGCCGTCGTTGGCGATAATGTCTCGATGCTGCATTCCGTCACCTTGGGCGGCACCGGCAAGGAAGATGGCGACCGGCATCCCAAGATCGGCGACGGCGTGATGATCGGGGCAGGGGCCAAGGTGCTGGGCAATATCCACGTTGGCCATTGCTCGCGCATCGCCGCCGGTTCCGTGGTGCTGCATGACGTGCCGCACAACACCACCGTGGCAGGCGTGCCCGCCCGCGTGATCGGCGAAGCAGGTTGCTCGCAACCGTCGGTCACCATGGATCAGTTGATCAACGGCGAACTCTAAGCCCTTCAAATACATATAAAAAAGGTCCCAGAGATTGCTCTCCGGGCCCTTTTTCATTCATATAATTGATGAGCTAGTAACTTTTCAATCATCTGATCAATCGTCGAAAGTGTCTCGAATTTCGACGCAGGAACTATTCGATGAGCAGGTCTTTCGAGAAACTCGCCATCTTTGTTGGCTTTCACATGTTTCGTGACCTTTGCCCAACTTAAATCTGGTAGCGGCTCGCCAGCGTTCGCTCCGAAATAAAGGAATCTCTCAAATTCCAGCTTTTCGTTAACTACCATCCACACCACGCATCCAGATGGTCGATCCGCGAGCCTTAAGCCTACACTGACTGAGCTGGTCGACGATGATGATAATTTTGATTTCAGTTGTATATGGCGCACCAACTCGCCTCGGCTAACCACGACATCATAGCCACCAGCGTCGAACTCTGACCGCAAGACCTCAACATCGAAAATCCTTTTCTGCCAAAGACTCTTGAGCACTTCTCCTATGAAGAAATGCTCAAGAATGATCTCTCGCAAAACAGAGTTTCTAGCGTGATCGTCCTGCGTCTGTGTTGTCACGCCAGCATTGCCAGCGGGTTCTCCAGATTGTCCTTGATTGCGTTGACCAACAGCGCGCCCAAAGCCCCGTCTATCACCCGGTGATCCACCGACAAGGTCACCGACATCACCGTGCCAACCACCACAGCGCCGTTTTTCACAATCGCCTTGGCCACGCCCGCGCCCACAGCCAAAATCGCAGCATGCGGCGGGTTGATGATCGCATCGAAATTATCAATGCCGAACATTCCGAGGTTGGAAATCGCAAAGCTGCCGCCCTGATATTCGTGCGGGGCCAGCTTGCGATCCCGCGCGCGTTTTGCGAGATCCTTCATCTCAGCCGACAAAGCCGACAAAGACTTGGCCTCGGCATCGCGCAGCACAGGCGTAAACAACCCGCCCTCAATCGCCACCGCCACGGCCACGTCAGACTTCTTGAACTGCAACACCCGATCTCCAGCCCAAACCGCATTCGCCGCTGGCACCTGCTGCAAGGCCAAAGCGCACGCCTTGATCACAAAGTCGTTCACCGACAGCTTGACGCCGCGGCCTTCCAGCTTCGCGTTCAACTCGGCCCGGAACGCCATCAGCGCATCCAACTCGATATCGCGACGCAGATAGAAATGCGGCACGGTCTGCTTGGCTTCAGTCAGGCGCGCCGCAATCGTTTTGCGCATCCCATCCAGTTTCACTTCGGTAAACGGTCGATCCGCATAGGTTTTCAGCACGGTTTCCGTCGAAGGGCCAGCAGCCATTGCCGGGGCCGAAGCCACCTTCGCCTCGGCCACAGGGGTCGCAGCAACTGCCGCGACCGGAGCAGCAGCAACCGCCTTGGCCGCCTCAACATCCGCCCGCACAATCCGTCCATGCGGGCCAGAACCCTGAACCGAGGCCAAGTCCAAGCCCTTCTCCGCCGCGATCCGCCGCGCCAAAGGCGAGGCAAACACCCGCACGCCTACTGCTTTAGGAGCCGCTGCTGCGGCCGGGGAAGCAGCAACCGCCGCCACTGGAGCCGCAGCGGCCACAGGTGCCGCAGCTTTCGCAGCAACCGGGGCAGGTGCCGCATCCGCGCTTTCGCCATCTTCAACCAACACCGCAATCGCCGTGTTCACCTTCACGCCCGAGGTCCCCTCAGCCACCAGAATCCGGCCAATCGTGCCTTCATCGACAGCCTCGAACTCCATTGTCGCCTTGTCGGTTTCAATCTCGGCCAAAATCTGGCCGGATTTAACGACATCGCCTTCCTTGACCAACCATTTGGCAAGGGTGCCTTCCTCCATCGTCGGAGAAAGCGCGGGCATCAGAATTTCAATCGCCATCATCCCCTCCTTAACGGTAGCAAACAGATTTGACGGCAGCGACCACATCGGCGGTCGTAACCAAAGCCAGCTTTTCAAGGTTGGCGGCGTAAGGCATCGGCACGTCTTTGCCCGTGCACGTCACAACCGGCGCGTCGAGATAATCAAACGCCCGCTGCATGATCGTGCTGGCCAGATGGTCGCCAATCGAGCCCACCGGGAAGCCTTCTTCCACCGTCACACAGCGATTGGTTTTCTGCACCGAGGCCAGTACGGTGTCATAATCAATCGGGCGCAAGGTGCGCAGATCAATCACCTCAGCCGAAACGCCATCTTTCGCAAGTAAATCAGCGGCTTCCAGGGCATACTTCATGCCAATGCTGAACGACACGATGGTCACATCCGTGCCTTCGCGCCAAATCCGCGCCTTGCCGAACGGAATCGTGAAATCCGGCAGATCGGGCACTTCAAACGATTGCCCATACATGATCTCATTCTCAAGGAAGATCACCGGGTTCGGATCGCGAATGGCCTGCTTCAACAAGCCCTTAGCGTCCGATGCTGAATACGGCATCACCACTTTCAGACCGGGAATCGCCGCATACCATGCGGTGAAATCCTGAGAGTGCTGTGCGCCAACCCGCGCCGCAGCACCATTGGCACCGCGGAACACAATCGGGCAGCCAAGCTGTCCACCAGACATATAATTGGTCTTCGCCGCCGAATTGAGAATGTGGTCAATGGCTTGCAGCGCGAAGTTAAACGTCATGAACTCGACAATCGGATTCAAACCACCCCAAGCCGCGCCCACCGCGATGCCGGTAAAGCCCATTTCGGTGATCGGCGTGTCCACCACGCGTTTTGCACCAAATTCGGCCAGCAAACCTTGGGAAATCTTGTAAGCGCCCTGATATTCGCCAACTTCCTCGCCCATCAGCATCACGTTCGGATTGGCACGCATTTCTTCCGCCATCGCCTCACGCAAAGCCTCGCGCACGGTCATGGTTTTCATCGGCGTGCCTTCCGGCCAATCCGCCGAGGCTTTCGACACAACCGCAACCGCAGCGGCAACCGCCAGCGGGGCCGCCGCAACAACAGCAGCCACGGGAGCCGCCACCGGAGCAGGCGCTGCATCCGCCGATTCCCCAGCCTCCACCAGTACCATAATCGCGGTATTCACCTTGACGCCAGAGGTGCCCTCAGCCACCAGAATCCGGCCAACCGTGCCTTCATCGACCGCTTCAAACTCCATCGTCGCCTTGTCGGTTTCAATCTCGGCGATGATCTGGCCGGATTTGACCACATCGCCTTCCTTGACCAGCCATTTGGCCAGAGTGCCTTCTTCCATCGTCGGAGAAAGCGCCGGCATCAATACTTCAACTGCCATGGTGTTCCCCCTCAGGCGTAAATATCGGTCCAAAGCTCAGCTAATGCGGGCTCTGGGCTGGCCTTGGCGAACTCGGCGCTCGCGTTCACCACGTCTTTGATCGATTTATCAATCGCCTTCAGCTCCTCATCCGAGGATAGCCCGGCGCTCAGCAGCAGATCGCGCACATGCTCGATGGCATCCTTTTCGGATTTCATCTTCTCGACTTCTTCCCGCGTGCGATACTTCGCCGGGTCCGACATCGAATGGCCGCGATAGCGGTAGGTCATCATTTCCAGAATATACGGCCCCTTGCCAGCCCGGCAATGCGCCACAGCCTTTTCGCCCGCTTCCTTGACCGCCAGTACATCCATGCCGTCAACCTGCTCACCCGGAATGCCATAAGCCAGACCGCGCCCGAACAGGGTTTCCGATTTGGTCGAGCGCGCCTGCGAGGTGCCCATCGCGTAGTGGTTGTTCTCAATGACAAAAATCACCGGCAGCGCCCACAACTCCGCCATGTTATAGGTCTCGTAGACCTGACCTTGGTTCGCAGCCCCATCACCGAAATAGGTAAAGGTCACATTGTCATTGCCCTTATACTTATCCGCAAAGGCCAGCCCAGCCCCCAAAGGCACTTGTGCGCCGACAATGCCATGCCCGCCGTAGAAATGCTTCTCACGGCTGAACATATGCATGCTTCCGCCCTTGCCGCGCGAATAGCCACCCTCGCGGCCGGTCAACTCGGCCATCACGCCATTGGCTTCCATCCCGCAGGCCAGCATATGGCCATGATCGCGATAGCTGGTGATCCGCTTGTCGCCTTCCTTGGTGCAGGCCTCAAGCCCGACAACCACGGCTTCTTGCCCGATATAGAGGTGACAGAACCCCCCGATCAGACCCATGCCATAAAGCTGACCGGCCTTTTCCTCGAATCGGCGGATCAGCAACATCTCGCGGTAGAACTTCAGCAGTTCTTCCTTCGAGACGTTTGATTTCTCTGGGGCTTTTTTTGCAGCCAACTCGGCATCCTCCCGTCACGCTGTTAAGATAGTTTAGTGTTAAACCATCTATACCG
>JBKJTI010000349.1:0-17511 GCA_046590425.1 Cypionkella sp.
CTGGCGGATCATCTGGGGCACGTTCTGGCGCGTTGGCGCGGTGTGCGGCATGGTGCTAGCGGGCATCGTGTTCTACTTCTACCAACAACTGCCCCCGGTGAACGCCCTGCTCGACGGTCGCGCCAAAGGCTCGGTCACGCTTTTGGATCGGAACGACACCGTCTTCGCTTGGCGCGGGGAAACCTTCGGCGGCCAGATCACCGCCGACACCGTCTCACCCTACCTGCTGCACGCGGTGATCGCGACTGAGGACAAACGCTTCTACCATCACTTCGGCGTCTCGCCGCGCGGCATCGCCTCGGCGATTAGCATCAACTTGGCCGCTGGCCGGGGCCCGCTCGAAGGCAACGGCGGCTCGACTATCACCCAGCAGGTCGCCAAACTGCTCTGCCTCGGCGTGCCCTATGATCCCAAAGCCTGGAAATCCGAGGCCGATTACGAGGCCGATTGCCGGGGCGGTGGCGTCAAACGCAAGCTGAAAGAGATCCCCTATGCCATTGCGATGGAAGCGAAATATACCAAAGAAGAAATCCTGACGATCTACTTCAACCGCGCTTATCTCGGTGCAGGCGCGCGCGGGTTTGAGGCCGCAGCCCAGCGCTATTTCGGCACCTCCGCCAATGACCTGACCCCTGCCCAGGCCGCGATGCTGGCTGGCCTGTTGAAAGCGCCGTCGAAATACGCCCCCACCAACAGCCTTAAACGCGCACAAGACCGTGCCGATGTGATCATCGACCTGATGTTGGAACAGGGCTATCTCACCGCCGAAGAAGCCGCCGACGCCCATGCGCATCCGGCCCAGCTTTCCGAAGCCGCACAGACCAAATCCGGCGGTTTCTTCGCCGATTGGGTGATGGAAACCGCCCCCGATTTCCTGACCTCGACGACCACCGAAGATGTGATCATGCGCACCACGCTGGATCAGAAACTGCAAAAGGATGCCGAAGACGCTCTGGCTTGGGTGTTCGATAACAAGGTCGCCAAAGGTTCCAAAGCCCAAGCCGCGATTGTGGTGATGAGCGCGGACGGTGCCGTGCGCGCCATGGTCGGTGGCCGCAAAACCGAAAGCGCGGGCGCGTTCAACCGCGCGACGCAAGCCCTGCGCCAGACCGGATCCTCGTTCAAACCCTTCGTCTATGCCGCAGCCCTTGATCTCGGCTGGTCGCCGTCGGATTATGTCGAGGACGTGCCGCTGACCCTGCATATCCCCGGCTCAGGCGCTTGGACGCCTGACAACTATGACAAGAAATTCAAAGGCTTGATCACCCTGACCCAAGCCTTGGAGGAAAGTCGCAACATTCCCGCCGTCCGCGTCTCAGAAGTGGTGGGGCGTGATGCGGTCGAAAAAGTTGCCAAAGGCTTTGGCATCCTGAACGACATCGCCCCCGGTCCGGCGCTGGCGCTCGGGGCTTCGGAATCCACCTTGATCGAGATGACCGGGGCCTATGCGGGCATCCTGAACGGCGGCTCTGCGGTGATGCCTTACGGCCTCGTCGAGCTTAAACTCAAGGGCGAGGAAGAAAGCCTGATGGGCGCAGGTGGCGGTATTGGTGAGCGGGTGATCTCGGAAAACGCAGCCAAGCTGCTGACCTATATGATGTACAAAGCGGTCGAAAGCGGCACCGGGACGCGGGCGCGGCTGGATGGCCGCCCGGCCGCAGGCAAAACCGGCACCACAAGCGCCGCGCGTGATGCGTGGTTCATCGGCTTCACCGCCGATTACGTCGCGGGCGTCTGGATCGGCTATGATGACAACACGCCGCTGAAGGGCGTCACAGGCAGCGGTCTGCCCGCCGAGATCTGGCACGAAGTGATGACACGGGTGGAAGATGGCGTGCCTGTCAGCGAACTGCCGTTGATCGTGCCCGAATACCGCGCGCCGCCAATGCCTGGCAATGCCTCCAACCAACCGGTCGATCCCAACGCCGAATTCCCACAAGACCCGGCCTTTCAAGACCCAGCCTATCAGCAACAGCCCGCCGATCCCTCGGTGCCGCTGATGAACCCCAGCGATGATCAGGTTGAGGCTTTGCTGAAAGACATCCTGAAAAGCGGTAACTGACAAATCCTCCGCCGCCTCGGACTGGATCCGGGGCCACGAAGATCGTCTCAAGCCATGAGGCCCCGGATCAAGTCCGGGGCGGCGTAGGATAACTGGTTCTGACACCGTCACCAAACACGGACACCGCAACACAAAAGGCGCGCCCCATTCACCGGGACGCGCCTGATTTTTCGCAGAAAAATCGCCCGGCTCAGGCGGTTTTCAGATCGCCGATCAGCGCATCAATATCGCCACCGCGCTTGTCCAGCATCGCGCCAATCTCGGTGCGCTCGGACGCAAGCATATTCACGCCTTCGATGATGATGTTGAAGAACAGGTTGCGCCCCGATTTGTCCGACACATGCCAGCGCAGATCGAACGGCGCTTGGCCCTTCAGATGCGCCACCGAGATCACCTCGAAATAGCTCTTGATCGGGCGGGCATCGGTGACTTCAATCGAGCCGCCAATGAACTCGCGGAACCGCGCACCATATTTGCGGCTGATATAACCCTGAAACGCCTTGGTGAAACTGGCCATCTGCGCCGAAGACGCCTTCTTCGCCGCAACCCCCAAAGCCGAGCGTGCAATCGTCGGAACGTCGGCGTAACGGCTGAAAATCCGCTCAAAATCGCCATACATCGCGGTCTGCGATTTGCCGCTGGCAATCGTCGTATTAATCTCTGCCACCGCCTTACCAATCATGTCCTTGGCAGCATCCACCGTCAAAGCAAATGACGGCAGCGGCAAAGCCAGTGCCACCGAGCCCAAGGCAAAGCCAGCCGCAAAGCGGCGACGTGACATCATGGAATGGTTATTGTGCATAGGGGTCCTCAAAGCTTTCATCCGATGGGGCCACGCCCAGCGTATATCGTCTGTTCTGCAGATACAGCAGGCGCGCCTGCGCATAGGGGTCTGCGCTATCATATAGGATGGAATCCACCGTATCGCTATGACGTGCGCGTGATCCGACTTTATCAATCACTTTCGCACCCGTCACATAATCACTTTCCGGCGATTTGATCAGGAAGCGCAGCGGATTGATCGCGTAATCAACAAAAAGCCCTGCCGTGTCGCGCTCGGTCGAAGGGCCAACAATCGGCAACATCTGATAATTGCCCTCACCCACGCCCCAGACATACAAAGTCTCGCCAAAATCGGTTTCCTGCGCAGGCAGGCCCAAAGCGGTCGAGGGGTCAAACAGCCCGCCGATCCCCGCCGTGGTGTTCACGCCAAACCGCAGCGTATTCGCCGCCGCCTTCATCAACCGCCCCTGCAACACATTGTTCACAATATCGCCGGGGGTATCCAAGTTGGCCGCGAAGTTATGCACTCTGGTCAAAATAGGCCCACGCCCACTGCCCGCCACGCCCGACACCGGCTGCAAAACCGCTTTGTCCACCGCAACATTGAAGGCAAATACCTTGCGATTAACCCGCTCCGCAGGATCATTTACCGCATCTGAAACCGGCGCTTTGGCACAGCCCGCCACAGCGAGCACACAGGCAATCCCGACACAACCAATAGCAAATCGGCTTACTGTTTCAAAAAGAGATGGAATCACTTGCACCATACTTCTACATTCCCGCCGAGGTTTATGCGCCTAACATAGATTTTGTCTGTGAAAGACAAGCGATAAGCGGCGCTGCGATCTAAGACAACGGCCAAACGTGGCCAAGGGGTGACGCTGGATGATTTCCGCCGATGCCCTTGGCCATAAAAATGGGCTGCGAACAGAAAACAGGCTGCGAACAAAAAGCGGGCTGCGGGCAGGAACGGAGATGGCGATGAGCCAAACAGACAACCGTCGTGGCGAAGCCGAACTTCGCGCGGCACGGGCCGATCAACGCGGCCTTTTATGGGCCGTCGCTTTGTTCTCGGTGTTCGCCAACGCCTTACAACTTACCGGCTCGCTTTACATGCTGCAGGTCTACGACCGCGTGCTGGGTTCGGGCTCTGTGCCCACGCTTATCGCGCTGTCGGTGCTGGTGACCTTCCTGTTCCTTGCTCTTGGCATTCTCGACAACGTCCGCGCCCGCGTCATGGCCCGCATCGGCGCCAAAATGCAGGACCGCTTGGATCGCCGGGTGTTCTCCGCCGCGATGCGCCGGCTGACCCTGCAACCGAACGAGCCCACCGCCATCGCCGCCCAGCGCGACCTTGAAGCGATCCAGCGCCTTTGGGCCTCGCCCGTCTTGCTCGCCCTGTTCGACCTGCCGTTCATGCCGCTGTTTTTCATCGCGATTTACATTTTCCACCCCTACCTGTTTGTGCTCTCGCTGGTCGGCGGCATCTTTCTCGTCATCGTCACCGTGCTGAACCAACGTCTCACCCTCGCGCCGCTGACCCGCACCAACAACCTCACTCTCGGGGCCGAGCGGATGTCCGATCTGATCAAGGGCGAATCCGAAACCGTGCAGGCCCTCGGCATGACCACCGCCGCATTTGACCGCTGGCAAAAGGCCCGAGGTGCTGCGCTCGCCGCCAGCATCAAGGCGGGCGACCTTGCGGGCAGCTTCGGCGGCATCAGCAAGACCTTCCGCATCTTCCTGCAATCGGCCATGCTTGGCCTCGGTGCATACCTTGTGCTGCAGGGCGAACTTTCCTCTGGTGCGATGATCGCAGGCTCGATCCTGATGGGCCGCGCGCTGGCCCCGATCGAGCAAGTCATCGGCCAATGGGCGGTGATCACCCGCGCGCAAGAGGCCAACCGCCGCCTCTCCGACCTGCTGACCAAGATGCCCGAAGAACCGCCGCGCACCGCTTTGCCGCATCCCAAAGCCATTCTCGAAGCACAAAACCTCACCGTGATCCCGCCGGGCGAGCAACAAGCCGTTCTGCGCGCCATCAACTTCCGGCTGGAACCCGGCCAAGCCCTCGGCGTGATCGGCCCGTCAGGGGCTGGCAAATCCACCCTCGCCCGCGCTTTGATCGGCGTGTGGAAGCCCGCAGGCGGTAAAGTCCGCCTCGATGGCGCGACGCTGGATCAATACGACCCCGACGTCCTCGGCAGCTATATAGGCTACCTGCCGCAGCGCATCACTCTGTTCGATGGCACGATTGCCGAGAACATCGCCCGCCTGCAAGATCACGCCGACTCGGCCAAGATCGTCGATGCCGCCAAACGCGCCGCAGCACATGAAATGATCATCAAACTGCCGGAAGGCTATGACACCCGCATTAGCCAGATCGGTGGCCGCCTCTCAGGCGGGCAGATCCAGCGCATCGGCCTCGCCCGCGCGCTTTACAACAACCCGGTGATCCTTGTGCTCGATGAGCCGAACTCGAACCTCGACAATGATGGCACCGTGGCGCTCAACACCGCGATCCGCACCACCAAAGAGGCGGGCGGTGCTGTGCTGATCATGGCCCACCGCCCCGCTGCCATTCAGGAATGTGAACTGCTGTTGGTGCTGGAAGACGGCATGCGCCGCGCCTTCGGCCCGCGCGATGCCGTGCTGCGTGAGATGGTGAAGAACCACAGCCAGATCACCCAAGCGACAGCACCCGGAGGCGTATCATGACCCAACTTCCCGCTGAACGCCCGCATGGCACAGAGTTGCAAAAAGCCGACCCGAAAAACCCACCCTCTACCCTTGCCCCCGCATGGTCCGCGCGCCGCCCAGTGGCCATCGGCCTGATCACCGTGGCCTTTCTGGTGTTCGGCTTCGGCGGTTGGTCGCTGATGACCGAAATCGACGGCGCCATCGTCGCCAGTGGCCAGCTAGAGGTTGAAAAAAACAAGCAGATCGTCAACCACCCCGATGGTGGCGTCGTCGCCGAAATCGCGGTGAAGGAAGCCCAATCGGTGAAAGCGGGCGATCTGCTCATCCGCCTTGACGGCAGCCTGCTGCAATCGGAACTTGCCATTGTCGAAGGCCAGTTGTTTGAAATGATGGCGCGTCGCGCCCGCATGGAAGCCGAGCGTGATGACAATGACGCGCCCAGCTTTACCGGCGAACTTGCCGAACTCGCTAAATCACGCCCCGATGTGGCCGAGCAGATCGAAGGCCAGCGCAAGCTGTTCTTCGCCCGCAAGGAAAGCCTCGCGCGGCAAAGCGACCAGCTGGGCAAACGCGCAGGCCAGATTGCTTCACAGATCGACGGCATCAACGCGCAGATTGATGCGCTGAAACAACAGCTTGCACTGATTGAACAAGAACTGACCGCCCAGCAAACCCTGCTGGACAAGGGCCTCGCGCAATCCAGCCGTGTGTTGGAATTGCAGCGCAACAAAGCCTCCCTGCAAGGCAGTATGGGTGAGTTGATCGCCTCGAAAGCCCAGGCCGAAGGCCGTGGCACCGAGATTGATCTTGAAGTGCTGCGCCTCGCCGCCGTGCGCCGCGAAGAAGCCAACACTCAGCTGCGCGATCTTGGCCCGCAAGCCTTGGAACTGGTCGAACGCCGCCGCGCCCTGATCGAACGCATCACCCGGTTGGACATTCGCGCCCCGGTGTCGGGCCTTGTGCTTGGCCTGCAAGTCACCTCGCCACGTTCGGTGTTGCGCGCCGCCGAACCGGTTCTCTACCTGATCCCGCAAGATCGCCCGTTGGTGATCTCCGCCCAGATCCAGCCGATCCACATCGACGAAGTCCATGTCGGCCAACAGGTCCGGCTTGTCTTTCCGGCATTTTCGGCCCGGACCACGCCGGAAATCTTTGGCCATGTCGCCACAATCTCCGCCGATGCTTTGGTCGATCAACGCACCCAAGCCAGCTACTTCCGCGCCGAGATTCTGCTGGATGATGGCGAGTTGGCCAAGCTGAAAGAGCAAACCCTGCTGCCCGGTATGCCGGTGGAAGCCTTTATCGAAACCGGCGCGCGCTCACCGATGAGCTACCTTTTGAAACCATTCACCGACTACTTCGTGATGGCGTTCCGCGAGGGGTGATTATTCCGAGCTTTCGCTCTTCTGCATCAAAGCCGGGGGTTTCACACCCCCCATGCCATTGGTCTCTTGAACCAATGGCGAAACCAATGGCAAACCCCGTGGGATATTGAGCACAGAGGATGACCAGAAGAACAGGTTTTGCCCTAAAGTTGGGGCAAATCGTTAAAAATGTTTTAACGGCTACATATCAACACCTTGATAATAAACACTATAAAAAGGTCCCGAGTTGGGACCAAGCAAGCCTTGCCCCCAGCCTTTGCGCCGGATAGCCTGCCGCCAAACCTGATCAGGAGCCGAAAATGTCCAGCATCGAATCCCGCCTCGCCGAGCTTGGCGTCACTCTCCCCGACGCTCCCGCTCCGGCCGCGAATTACGTCCCGTTCGTGCAGGTGGGCAGCCTCGTCCATATCTCTGGCCAGATCAGCCAAACCTCTGCTGGCCTGATCAAAGGTAAACTCGGCGCGGACGTGACGGTGGAGGCCGGGGCCGAAGCCGCCAAAGCCTGCGCGATCTCTCTGCTGGCCCAGTTGAAGAAAGCCTGCGGCGGCGATCTTTCCCGCGTGGTCCGGGCCGTGAAACTTGTCGGCTTCGTCAACTCCACAGCCGATTTCACCGACCAACCCAAAGTCATCAACGGGGCATCGGATTTCCTCGTCGCGGCCCTCGGTGACGCAGGCCGCCACGCCCGCTCCGCCGTCTCGGCAGCCTCGCTGCCCTTCGGTGTCGCGGTGGAAATCGAAGGCATCTTCGAGATCAACTGATGCGCGTCCCCCTGCCTGCCGCGTTTCTGGGTGCCCCCCTCGCCCACCGCGCCTATCACGACCGCAGCCAATCCCGCCCCGAGAATTCCCGGGGCGCGATCAAGGCGGCGATTGCAGCGGGTTACGGCATCGAGATTGACCTGCAACTCTCAAGCGACGGCGTCGCCATGGTGTTCCACGATGAGGCGCTTGACCGCCTCACCACCAACACCGGCCTGATCAAAAATCACACCGCCACCGCCCTCTCCCAGATCAGCCTGCGCGACTGCGATGAAACCATCCCGACGCTGGCCGAAATCCTCACCCTCGTCGCAGGCCGCACCCCGCTGCTGATCGAGATCAAAGACCAGACCGACACCATGTCCAACACAGATGGCCGTCTTGAGGCTGCAACCGCCACCCTAATAGCCAGCTACCAAGGCCAGGTCGCCGTGATGTCGTTCAACCCATATTCCGTCGTCCATATCGCCCGCTTCGCGCCACAAATCCCGCGCGGCCTCACCACCTCGGCCTATGACCCCACCGACTGGGCGCCCCTCGCCCCTGCAACCTGCGACCGCCTGCGCGACATCCCAGATTACGACCGCACCCTCTCCAGCTTTATCAGCCACGAAGCCGGCGACCTCCGCCGCCCCCGCGTTGCCGACCTGAAATCCCAAGGTGCCGCAATTTTGTGCTGGACGATCCGCAGCCCTGCGGCTGAGGCCGAAGCCCGAAAAATTGCGCAGAATATCACCTTTGAAACCTACGCCGCCGCCCTGCCCGCTTGACGAAATCCGCCGCCAACCCATCTTCACAATGGCAGAAATACTCATGGGGGTCTGGGGGCCAAACGGCCTCCAGCCTTACCGCAAACACAGGCGGATGATGCAAGCAGACCTCCTCAACGGCATGTCCGACCTGACAGCGGCGGAGTGGGATGACCTCGCCTGCCCCGAACCCGGTCGCCCGCTTGATCCCTTTACCACGCATCGGTTTCTGTCCGCGCTGGATCGGTCCCATTCCACCGGAAAAGGCACCGGCTGGCAGCCGCGCCCGTTGATCCTGCGCGATGAAGCTCCCGTCGCCGCCATGCCGCTTTACGTCAAATCGCACAGCCAGGGCGAGTACATCTTCGATCACGGTTGGGCGCAGGCGCTGGAGCGTGCGGGCGGCAGCTATTACCCGAAGCTGCAAGCCGCCGTGCCGTTTACGCCAGCGTCGGGGCGGCGTTTTCTGGGTGATACAGCCTTGCGCGAAACCCTGCTGGAAGCCGCGATCGGTCTGACGGATCAGAATAATCTGTCCTCGCTGCACATCACCTTCTGCACCGAAGACGAGGCCGAGTCTCTGGCGGGCCAGCACGGCCTGCTGCACCGGATCACCCAACAGTTTCATTGGGAAAACCGCGGCTACGCGGCGTTCGATGATTTCCTTGCCGACCTCTCCAGCCGCAAGCGCAAGATGATCCGTAAGGAACGCGAAACCGCCCGCGCGAGCGGTCTGACCATCCGCAGCCTGACCGGCGTTCAGATCGAACCCGCGCATTGGGATGCGTTCTGGATCTTTTACCAAGACACGGGCAGTCGCAAATGGGGCACGCCCTATCTGACCCGTGCCTTCTTCGATGAAATCCAAGCCACCATGCGCGACGATGTACTGCTGGTACTGGCGTTCAACGGCGAAACCCCGGTGGCGGGCGCACTCAACTTCATCGGCCGCGACACGCTTTATGGCCGCTATTGGGGCTGTCTCGAGGATCACCCCTGCCTGCATTTTGAACTCTGTTACTATCAGGCCATCGACTGGGCGATCACGCAGGGCCTGTCGCGGGTAGAGGCGGGGGCGCAGGGCGAACACAAGCTCGCACGCGGCTATCTGCCGATGCCGGTGCATTCGCTGCATTATATCGCAGACCGATCTTTCCGTAACGCCGTGGCGCGATATCTTGTGGAAGAACGCCGCGCGGTGGACGAGGAGATTGAAGTGCTCACCGCTTACGGTCCATTCCGGCGGGTTGCGTCGGAAGATTGAAGGGAACATCATGGCTGAGTTGTTAAGCACCGAAGACCGCGCCGCTTTGCCCGCTTTGGGTGAAACCGGATGGGGGGCGGTTCCAGACCGCGACGCGATCCGCAAAGTTTGGAAATTCAAGAGTTTTTCCGAAGCCTGGGGCTTTATGAACCGTGCCGCTTTGGCTGCGGAAAAGTTGAATCATCACCCGGAGTGGTCGAACAAATACAATATCGTCGATGTCACGCTGGTCACGCATGACTGCAAGGGTCTGTCCGCCTTGGATATCAGCCTGGCCAAACAAATGGACAAAATCGCAGGCAGCGCAGAGGTCGTCCACAACCATTCCGAGCCGATTTCCTGCTTGTGTGAAAGCCAAGCAAACCGCGTCGTCTAAGGTTTATGACTCGGCATTCATATCAATACGAATGCCGAGTCATATTCAGACTCAGATCACCGCCAGCATCGCCTCGCCGCCGGAAATATCGCACTGTCCCGCATTTTCTTCTGCGTGCAGCACTTTCACCACGCCGTCCACCGCATACAAAGCATAACGTTTCGAACGGTCAAAGAAGCCAATCGCGGGCACCGAAAACTCCATGCCAATCGCTTTGGTGAAGCTTGCATCCACATCGCCCGCCATCGTGATGCCTGCCACATTGGCACCCGTCGCTTCTCCCCACGCCTTCATCACGAAAGCATCGTTGACCGACAGGCAGATCACCTCATCCACACCCTTGGCCACCAGCTTTTCCTTGGTGCGGATAAAGCTGGGCACATGCGCGCTGGTGCAGGTGCCCGTATACGCGCCGGGAAGCCCGAAGATCACCACATTACGCCCAGCCAGTTTTGCGGCCAGCGAAATGGACTCCGGCCCATTTCCGCCCATGATCTGCACAGAAGCATCCGGCAGTTTGGCCCCAACAGAAATCGTCATAATCTATCCCTCTCGCGTTGCGTTACCTGTCCTGCGGGATATAGGGTCCGCGCAAACATTCGACCAGAGGGAGTGCGCATGACTGACGTCGTTGTAATCGGGGCTGGGCAGGCCGGAGCCGCATTGGTGGCAAAATTGCGCGCATTGGGGCATCTAGGCAGCATCACTTTGATCGGGGATGAAACCGCACCACCCTATCAACGCCCGCCGTTGTCCAAGGCCTATCTTCTGGGAGAGATGGAGGAGGAACGGCTGTGGTTGCGCGGCCCGGATTTCTACACCGAACACGATATCGCTTTGAAATTGGGAGATAAAGTCTCAGCGATTGAACCGATCACCCGCAAGGTGATGATTGGCAACGATGTGATCTCCTATGACGAGTTGGTGTTGACCACCGGCTCTTATCCACGGCGTTTGCCCAGCAATATCGGCGGAGATCTGGCCGGGATTTACACCGTGCGAAGTTTGGCGGACGTGGATGCGATGAAGGTCGAATTCGCGGCGGGGCGGCGTTTGGTGGTGATCGGCGGCGGCTATATCGGGCTGGAAGCAGCGGCGGTTGGTGCGAAACTTGGGCTGGACGTAACTGTGGTCGAGATGGCGCCGCGGATCCTGCAACGGGTGGCGGCCCCAGAAACCAGCGACTATTTCCGGGCCTTGCACACCGCACACGGGGTGAAAATTCTGGAATCGACGGGGTTGGAGCGGATTTTGGGCGAGGGCCGCGTCTCTGGTGTGCGCCTGACCGATGGCTCCGAGCTGCCCGCCGATTTCATCATCGCAGGCGTTGGGATTTTGCCGGGCACCGGGTTGGCGGAAGCGGCGGGTCTGGCGATTGAGAACGGCATCAAAACCGACGAATTCGGCCGCACCTCGGATCCGCATATCTGGTCGGCGGGCGATTGCGCCAGCTTTCCGCATAAGGGTGGTCGCTGGCGGCTGGAATCGGTCGGCAATGCGATCCATCAGGCGGAAACCGTCGCCGAGAACATCATGGGCGCGGGCGTGGTCTATGAGGCGCAGCCGTGGTTTTGGTCGGATCAATTCGACTGCAAGTTGCAGATCGCTGGCCTGAACATGGGCTATGACAACATCGTCACGCGCGGGCCGGATGGCGACAGCGTCAGCTTCTGGTATTTCAAGGACAATACCCTGCTGGCCGTCGATGCGATGAACGATCCGCGCGCCTATATGGTGGGCAAACGGTTGATCGAGAACGGTAAATCCCCCTCAAAAGCCGCCGTGGCAGACCCTGCAACAGAGTTGAAATCGCTGCTGAAAGCATGAGGATTATCGGCGGCAGCGCGCGGGGTTTGCATCTCGCTCCGGTGGGGGAAGGCGACACGAAAGCGCATCTGCGCCCCACCTCTGACCGCGTGCGCGAGTCGATTTTCAACCTGCTGATCAATGGCGGTTATGGCAATCCCTTGCGCGATGCCCGCGTGCTGGACGTGTTTGCGGGCACTGGAGCCTTGGGGTTAGAGGCTTTGTCGCGCGGGGCCGCTTCGGCGGTGTTTGTCGAAAACGGTGCGGCGGCGACCGCCCTGCTAAAGCGCAACATCGCGCTGATGCGGGCAGAAGACCGATGTGACATCCTGCGCCGGGATGCCACCAAGCCGGGGATCAATCCGGGTGCGGCCTTCGACGTGATCTTCCTCGACCCGCCCTATGGAAAAGCGATGGGAGAGGCGGCGCTGGCGGCTTTGACTCCATGGCTGGCCCCGCAAGCCCTTGTGATTTGGGAGGAAAGCACAAAGCCCATCCCCCCCGCCGAATTTGAATTCCTTGACCAACGCAAATATGGCGACACGCTTGTCACCCTTCTGAAAGCCCCTGCATGACCCCCAAAGCCGTGATTTTCGACTGTGACGGCGTGGTCGTTGACAGTGAGCCGATGCTGTTCGATCTGCTCGCCACCGACCTTGCGCAACATGGCTTGCCGATGGAGGTCGAGGCCCTGCACCATATTTTTCTTGGCATGACCCTGCAAGGCCTGCGCGAGAAGGCCAATGCGATGGGCGCAAGCCTGCCCGCCGATTGGTGCGATGATTTCTACGCCCGGCTGTATGAGCGGTTGAAGCTGGGCACGCCCTTGGTGCCGGGGATATTGTCCGTGCTGGATGCGTTGGACGCAGCGGGGATTCCCTATGCGATGGGCTCGAATGGTTCGGCCGAAAAGATGCAGATCACCTTGGGGCAACACGGGTTGACGCCACGCTTTAAGGGGCTGTTTTCAGGGCAAACGTTGGGCAAACCCAAGCCCGCGCCTGATCTTTACCTGCACGCCGCAGCGGCTCTGGGCGTTGATCCAAGCGATTGCATTGTGATCGAAGACAGCCCGACCGGGGCGCGTGCGGCCCGCTTGGCAGGGATGCGCTGCATGGGCTATGCGCCGCAAGGCAGCGTCGTATTGCTGGGTGAGGGCGCGGTTCTTTTCAGCGATATGAAAGACTTACCCTCATTGCTGGGGCTTTAACCCCAGGTCTTAACCCCAAGTTGGATGGAACTTACCTGCCGGGGACAAAGTGAAAATCTCACAGCCCGTCGCCGTCACCCCAACCGAATGTTCAAACTGCGCAGACAGCGATTTGTCACGGGTTACGGCGGTCCAATCGTCGGCCAGTACCTTGGTTTCGGGGCGACCCAGATTAACCATCGGCTCAATCGTAAACATCATGCCTTCCTCCAGCACCGCCCCGGTGCCCGGACGCCCGTAATGCAGCACATTCGGCGGCGCGTGGAACACCCGGCCCAAGCCATGTCCGCAGAAGTCGCGCACCACCGACATGCGATTGGCTTCGACATAGCTTTGAATGGCATAACCAATATCGCCAAAGGTATTGCCCGGCTTCACCGCCGCAATGCCCCGCATCAGCGACTCGTGCGTGACTTCAATCAGCCGCTCGGCCTTGCGCGGCACTGCGCCTGCCACATACATCCGCGAGGTATCGCCAAACCAGCCGTCCACGATCACCGTCACATCGACGTTCAGAATATCACCGTCCGCCAATATCTTAGCGCCGGGAATCCCGTGGCAGACCACATGGTTGACGCTGATACAGGACGCGTGCTGATAGCCTTTGTAGCCGATCGTCGCGGAAACCACGCCGCGCCGCTCGATCTCCTCACGGATGAAATCGTCAATCGTAGCTGTGGTCACTCCCGGCTGCACCAAAGCCGCCACCATATCGAGAATTTCCGCAGCACAGCGCCCCGCAGCGGCCATGCCTGCGAAATCTGCATCTTCATAGATGCGGATGCCATTCTTGGTGACGCGGCCACGGATGTCTTCCACGGTAATCCTCCGGTTTGGCCTTAAATAAGCGATGCGCGGCGGCATTGCCAGAGGAGGAGTGCGTTGCATTGGCCCGATCTGTGAAGGTCCCCGATCTGTGAATACTGGGCTCTGGCCTGTTGCCCCGGCTTTGGCCTATGCTTGGCGACAAGAGAAGGAGCGCCCAAATGCCTAACCCCACAGCCGCGATGCTGGTGATCGGCGATGAAATTCTGTCGGGCCGCACCCGCGATTCCAACCTGCACTATATCGCCTGCGAGTTGACCAAGCATGGCATCACCTTAGCCGAGGCGCGGGTGGTCGCGGATGATCATGCCGAGATCGTGGCGGCGGTGAACGCGTTGCGCACCAAATATGACCATCTGTTCACATCTGGCGGCATCGGCCCGACGCATGACGACATCACCGCCGATGCCATAGCCGCCGCGTTTCAAACGCCGATCAGCCACCGCGCTGATGCGATGGCACTGATGTCTGCGCATTATGAACGCCAAAGTCTGCCGTTCAACGAGGCAAGGCAGCGGATGGCGCGCATCCCGGATGGCGCGGTGCTGATCGAAAATCCGGTGTCGATCGCGCCCGGCTTTACGCTGGAAAATGTGCATGTGATGGCCGGGGTGCCAAAAATATTCGAGGCGATGCTAGCCTCGGTTTTGCCCACGCTCACCGGCGGTCCTCCGCTGCTTAGCCAAAATCTGCGGGTCTTGCGCGGGGAGGGCGAGATAGCCGCCGACTTCGGCGCACTTGCTGCCGAATTCCCTGATTTGTCGATGGGGTCCTACCCCTTCACCCAAAACGGCGCGTATGGCACCAATCTGGTGATCCGGGGCACCGATCCGGGGCAGGTCAGTGCTGCAATGCTGCGGCTGACGGAGTTGTTTGGATGACGCCGGAACAGCTTTTGGTGGTGATGGAGGCGACTTGGGGGCCAGCCTCAACCACGCGGCTGGGGCCGTGGCCCATTCGCAACGGCTTGGGCGGTGGCAAACGGGTATCAGCCACCACAGCCGAGGGCGACTGGCAGGATACCGACATCCCGCAAGCCGAGGCGGCAGTGGCGGCGCTGGATCAACCCGCGCTGTTCTTGATCCGTGAAGGTGATGGCTTGCTGGACCAAGCGCTGATGGCGCGCGGGTATCGCATTGTTGATCCGGTGGTCGCCTATGCTGCACCCATTGCGACACTGCCGCAGGCGCCAGACCACATGACCACCTTCCCGCATTGGCCGCCGATGGCGATTGCCGCAGATCTGTGGGCCGAGGGCGGCATTGGCCCCGCACGGTTGGCGGTAATGGATCGGGTGCAGGGGCTGAAAACCGTCATTCTAGGCCGCGCACAGGATCGCGCAGCTGGCACAGCCTTTGTGGCGATCCATGAAAACATCGCCATGCTGCACGCGTTAGAGGTCACACCCAGCCAACGTCGGCAGGGTTCCGCGCACAACATCTTGCGGGCGGCGGCAGAGTGGGCGCAAGCCAATGGGGCGGATACACTGTCGGTGGTGGTGACCCTCGCCAATGATCCGGCGCGCAGGCTTTATGCTTCCTTGGGGATGCAGGCTGTGGGACAATATCACTATCGACAGAAATGAGCCCAGCAGAGGCCAGACCCTTGAAAACTTGCCTGTTCCGAGCGGCCTATTACCTTGCGCTCAGCTTGTCAGCCGTGTCTGCACAGGCGGCACCGCAGTTGAAACTGCAATTTCCAGGTCCATCAGAGACAACCTTGCAACGAACAGAGGCTTTGGCGTCCTTCCGCCTTGCGGTTGGCCCATATCAAAGCGGAAAGATTGCCACCGAACTGACCGAAGGTAACTTAGATCAAACCGCGTGGCGCATCGCTATGCCGGGATCTTCGACGCTCGAGATGATCCAGACCCTGCGGGCGCAAATCGCAAGCGCGGGCTTCAAGGTGATCTTTGAATGTGAGACCGAAGCCTGCGGCGGCTATGATTTTCGATATGGGACCGAAGTGGTGGCAGAACCCGACATGCACGTCGATCTCGGCGATTTTCGCTATCTGGCGGCGGAACGGAACGGGCCAGACGGCAAAGAATATCTCGGCCTGATGGTCAGCAAATCGCCCGAAAATGGCTTTGTGCAACTAACCCGGATTGGCGGCGAAGCGCCTGTGCAACTGGCAACGTCGACCAAATCGCCCGAACCTGCGCAACCCACCACCTTCGGGTTGAAACCTGCAGCCCTTGCGAGCACACCCGAAGCCAGCACTGATCTGGGCGAGACCCTCGATCTAGGACAGTCACTGGTGCTGGAGGATCTGGTGTTCGGCTCGGGGTCCTCGGCGCTCGCCGACGGCACTTATGCGTCGCTGACAGCACTGGCGGGCTGGTTGCAGGCCAATCCGACCAAAACCGTGACGCTTGTGGGCCATACCGATGCCTCAGGCGGGCTGTCGAACAACATTGCTTTGTCGAAAAAACGCGCAGACAGCGTGCGGCAAAATCTGATCGCGCAATATGGCGTGACGGCGGGCCAAATCAGCGCCAATGGCGTAGGCCCGCTTGCGCCGCGATTCAGTAACCTGACCCCCGCAGGTCAGCAGCAAAACCGGAGGGTCGAGGTGGTGCTCACCTCGACCCCAGAGTAACAATCGCACCATTTACAAACCTGTGGTGGCGCTTGGAGCCTGATCTCACCAGGTATCCGGGCCTTTATCCAGATAACGGCGCGCCAGAAAGTCGATGAAGGCGCGCACTTTCGGTTGGGTGAAACGCCCCGGCGGATAGACCGCATAGATGCCAAGTGTCTCGACTGGCAGGCCGGGAATGGCTTCTTCCACCTGACCGTTTTTCATCGCATCAGCGTAAAGGAAGCTGGGCAGATAGGCGATGCCAAGCCCGGAAATCGCCGCGTTCAGCAGGCTTTGACCGTCGTTCACCGTCAGCCACCCCGCCGTGCGCACTTGCCGCTTTTCACCCGAAGGTGCGATGACTTTCCACACATTGCCGTTGGCTTGGTTGGAATAATGCAGCAATTTGTGGTCATTCAGATCGTCGATTTTCATCGGACGGCCATATTTCTGGAAATACGATGGGCTGCCGATCATCCGCTTGGTGGTGTCGGTCAATTTCCGCGCACGCAGTGAGCTGTCTTCGAGTTCCCCAACCCGAATGGCCATATCAAAGCCCTCAGAAATCAATTCGACGTAGCGGTTGTTCAGCACCATGTTGACGGTGATGTCAGGGTATTCCAGCAGGAAATCCCCCAAGATCGGCGACAACAGGTTGACGCCAAAATCCGTGGCAACCGAAATCCGCAGCAGGCCCGAAGGCGCGGATTGCATCGAGGTCACCAGCGCATCAGCCTCGCCCGCATCGTTCAAGACCCGCCGGGCGCGGTCGTAATAAGCAAGGCCGATCTCGGTTGGAGAGACGCGGCGGGTGGTGCGGTTCAGAAGCCTCGCACCAAGGCGAGCCTCCAGCGCGGAGACATGTTTCGAAACGGCAGATTTCGAAATCCCCATCTTCTTCGCAGCATCTGTAAAGCCGCCTTGGTCTACGACCGTGGCAAAGGCTTCCATTTCAGTAAGTCGGTCCATTGTTTTCCCCAAGCGAGCAGAGTGGGCAGATGTGACCT
>JBKJTI010000253.1:0-12789 GCA_046590425.1 Cypionkella sp.
GGCAATCTCCTTTGGCACCCGCACCCCGACCGCGCCGCCGTTTGGCTATGGTGGCGAGCATCCTTGGATCAGCTTTGTCGGCTATTCCCGGCTGTTCCAGGATGATCTGTATATCCGGGCGTTTCTGGTCAGCCTGTCCAACGCAGCGACGGCGACGGTGCTGTGCCTGTTGGTGGGCTATCCGATGTCGCTGGCGTTGACGCGGGTGTCGTCAAGCTGGCGTAATATCCTGCTGATGCTGGTGATTTTGCCATTCTGGACCTCATTCCTGTTGCGGGTTTATGCTTGGATGGGGCTGATGGGGAAGAACAGCTGGTTCAATGGCCTGCTGACCGATGCCTATAATCTGCTGACCCCGGCAAGCTGGGCGATCACTTCGGTGCCGATGATGCACAGCAATTTCGCGGTGGTTCTGGTGATGGTCTACACCTACCTGCCGTTCATGATCCTGCCTTTGTATGCCAATCTGGAGCGGCTTGATCCGGTGCTGGATGAGGCCGCGATGGACCTTGGCTCGCGTCCGTTCCGGGTGTTTCTGGATGTGACGTTGCCGCAATCGGTGCCGGGGATAGTTGCAGGGGCGATGCTGGTGTTCATCCCTGCGGCGGGGGAGTTGGTTATTCCGACGCTGGTGGGGGATTCCTCCAGCCCGATGATCGGACGGGTGATTGCGGATGAGTTTTCCTCGGCCTCGGATTGGCCGATGGCGGCTTCGGTGGCGATTGCTTTGCTGCTGCTGATGGTCGGGCCGATGATGCTGTACACGCACTACCAATCCAAAGCCGAAGCGGGGGAGGAGCCATGAGGCGTCGCCCCGTGTTTTTAATCACCGTGATGTGCTTTGGCTTCGCGTTCTTCTACATCCCGATCCTGTCGATGATGGTCTATTCGTTCAACGGATCACGGCTGGCGACGGTCTGGGGCGGGTTTTCGACCAAGTGGTATGTCTCGCTGCTCTCAAACAAGCAGGTCGGCGCGGCGCTGTGGTTGTCGCTGAAGATCGCGGTCACTTCGGCCACGGCGGCGACGATATTGGGGACGATGGCGGGGATCACCCTCGCACGGTTTCGGCGCTTCAAGGGCCGGACGTTGTTTTCCGGGCTGGTGACGGCACCGTTGATCATGCCCGAGGTGATCACCGGGATTTCCTCGCTGATGCTGTTCATCCTGATGGCGAAGTTCCTCGGCTGGCCGTCGTCGCGCGGCTTCACCACAGTGACTTTGGCGCATATCACCTTTTCGATGGTGTTCGTGACCACGATCATCCAGTCGCGAATGCTGCAAGCCGATCGTGCGATTGAAGAGGCTGCGATGGATTTGGGATCGAAACCTTGGGCGGTCTTGTTTGACATCACTCTGCCGGTGATCTTTCCGGCGATCCTGTCGGGGTGGCTCTTGGCGTTTACGATCTCACTTGATGATGTGGTGATCACCTCGTTCACCACCGGGCCGGGGAACACGACTTTGCCGCTGTTGATCTGGTCGAAGGTCAAGCTGGGGGTGACGCCGGATATCAACGCATTGGCGACGTTGACGGTTTTGGTGGTAGGCGCAGGCGTGGCTTTGGCGGGCTTTCTGCTGAACCGCTCTGAGAAACGGCGCGAGGCGGATGCACGGATGGCGTATCGGGCCAATGAGTGAGGGGGTTCACATTCCGCTGGGCCTGCCGGGGTCGGGGCGTCACCGTTATGCGGCAGCGATGACCTTATTTCAGACCGGGCTGATTTCCGAGGCGGCGCTGGAGGTTTATCGCATATGCTCGCCATTAGATTGCCAGGATCCGCTGTCTTTGCTGCTAGAGCGAGAGTTGGATTTGCCGCCGAGGGAGCATTATGACTGAGATTCTGATTTACAACGCCCGCATCCGCACGATGGACCCGGCCTGTCCGATGGCGGGGGCTGTGCTGCTGCGCGATGGCTTGGTGGTGACGCTGGGCGATGCGGCTGAACTGACCGCGCGGGCTGGGGCGCGGCGGATTGATGCGGGCGGGCGGCTGGTGTTGCCGGGGTTTCAGGATGCACATATCCATTTGTTGAACGGCGGCACGGATTTGGTCGAGACTGCGCAGCTTTATGATTGCGTGACGCTGGGCGAAATTCAGACGGTCATGGCGGGTCATGCGGCCGCGCAAAGCGGGCCGATGATCTGGGGAGCGGGGTGGCAGAGTGGCTTCTTCGGCGATCATAACCTGACGCGAGAGTGCCTCGATGCCGTCGTGCCGGATCGGCCTTGCCTGATCTACGATAGCAATTTTCACAATGCATGTCTGAACTCGGCAGCTTTGGCGATGATCGGGGTGGGGGCAGATGCGCCAGACCCGTTGAACGGCCATATCGTGCGCGATGCCCGCGGGGTGGCGACGGGGATGTTGCATGAGGAGGCGATCAACTGGGCCACGTCTCGGCTGCCGCAGACCGGCGATGATGTGCGCAGGCAGGGGCTGCGGGCGGGGCAGGCTTTGGCCAACAAGCACGGCATCACCGGGGTGATAGACCCGTGGATTCTGGACCATCACGCGCGGATTTACAGCGGGGCGCTTGATCGCGATGCGTTGACGCTGCGGGTGGCGGGGGCTTGTCTGGTGACGGCTGCCGATACGGTCGAGACAATGATGACTCGGCTGCGGGCCTTGCGGGCGGCGCATGGCGGGGAGGATTTCCACCTGAACGCGGCGAAGTTTTTCCTTGATGGCGGGTTGGAGAACCGCACAGCGGCGATGCTGGCACCCTATGCCGATACGGCGGGGGGCAATGCGCCGCTGATGTTCCCGCAAGATCAGATCGACGCGATGTTCACAGCGCTGGATGCCGAGCGGTTTCAAATCCATGTCCATTGCATCGGCGATGCGGCCACCCATGCCGCGCTGAACGGATTTGAGGCGGCGCGGGCTGGGAATGGCGCTTGGCCCTCGCTGCACCAGATTGCGCATTGTCAGGTGGTGGACCCTGCCGACATGCCGCGTTTCGCGGCTTTGGGGGTGATGGCCAACCTCCAGCCGCTTTGGGCGTGCAATGATCCGATCATCCCGGATGAAACCATGCTGATGATCGGGTCAGCGCGCGCGGCGCAGACCTACGCGTTCCGCTCCCTGATCGACGCGGGCGCGCCCTATTGCATCAACTCGGATTGGGCGGTGACCACGCTGAACCCGTTCGAGATCATCGGCACAGCGGTGACGCGCGAACCGCCACGGGCGCGGGGTGTGGCCGAGCCGTTCTTCCCGGATGAACGCCTGACGGTGGCCGAGGCGGTGTTGGGTTATACCACCCATGCTGCCGCCGCCTGCTGGCGCGGGCATTACACCGGGGCGCTCAAGCCGGGATATTCTGCCGATCTGATCGTGCTCGACCGCGATATTTTCAGCGTCCACCCCTACGCGATTGCCGAAACGCGGGTGCTGATGACGCTGTTCAAGGGCCGCGAAGTCTACCGCGCGCCGTATTTTTCCAACTGAAAGGCTGCTGAGATGACCCTTGAGATGAAGCCGATGGCAGCGGGTGACCGCCGGATCGCCAATATCCACACCGCGAAGTTTGAGGAATTTGTCTACCCGGACGGGCTGGCGCTGGGCGATGCGATCTTGCAGCACGACACCGATTTGCCGCTTGGCACCGGCTTTCACGTCTACCGGATGCCTGCTGGCATGACGACGCGCAGCCACCGCCACATGGGGCACGAGCAGTTCCTGATCCTTGAGGGCGAGTTGATTGAAAGCGACGGCACGGTGTTTCGCGCCGGTGATCTGGTGTTTTACCGCGATGGCACCGAGCATAATTCCCACACGCCGAATGGTTGCCTGCTGGCGGTGCATATCGCCGGGCCAGAGGAGCCGCTGGAGTAATTAGGCGCGGCGGGCCATCAACCAGACGAAGAACAACCCGCCCGTCAGGCCGGTGACGATGCCGATCGGCATATCCTCGGGGGCCATGACGATGCGGGCAGTGGTGTCGGCCCATGTCAGGAATATGGCGCCGAACAGCGCCGACAGCGGCAACACCCGGGCGTTGTCACCGCCGACGATCAGGCGGACCAGATGCGGCATCATCAGGCCGACAAAGCCGATGATGCCAGAGAAGGCCACCATGACCCCGGTGATCAAAGCACCTGCGACAAACACCGACAGCCGAAAGCGGGCGATGGGGATGCCGAGGCTGGCAGCAGTTTCATCGCCCAAGCTCATCGCGTTCAGGTCTGGCGCACGGTGCCAAAGCCACAGGCCCGTGGGGATCAGCACGGCCAGCGGGAACAACAGGTGCGGCCATTGCGCAAGGCCAAGGCCGCCGAGCATCCAGAAGACAACGGTATGGGTGGCGCGGGGATCGCCTAGGAAGATCAGGATATTCGCGCCCGCCATGATGATGAAACTGACAGCAACGCCTGCCAGCACAAGCCGGTCGGCTGAAGTGGCGCGGGCGAATTGGGCGATGCCGAGGACGAGGGCGGTGGCGGCCAACGCTCCGGCGAAGGCGAGTAGGGGGACGGTCAGCAGGCCAAGGAACATGCCAGTGTGCATCAGCGCAAGGATCGCCCCGAACGCGCCGCCGGAGGATATGCCCAGCAGATGCGGGTCGGCCAAAGGGTTGCGGGTGACGGCTTGCAGGGCGGCTCCGGTTAGGCCGAGGCCCGCGCCGACCAATGCGGCAAGAATGGCGCGGGGAAAGCGGATGTCCCAGACGATGGCCTCACGGCCCTGGCTCCATGTGACGGGCACGGTGTCGGGGGAAAGGTGATTGACGGCCACGCCCCAGACGGTGGCCAGTGGGATCGGCACCGCGCCGATGGAGACGGCCAGCAAGATCGACAACAGCAATGCGCCTAGCCCCGTCAGCACAAATGCGGTGCGGCGCGACAGGTGCCATGCTGTAGTAACGGCGGTGGATTGCGTAAGATCAGCCATTGTCCTGCCCTTCAAAACCGTTCGTGCCGAGGGGTCGCCCCTGCGCAAGATTCCGTTTATTGGCTTGGGGTTACTGCGCCGCGAAGCCCGCGACCAGCTTTTCCACCGCCTTGATATTGCGCGGGCCGGGGGTGGCCTCGACATAGTCCAGCACCACGAAACGGTCGTTCTTCACCGCGTCGATGCCCGCAAAGGCCGGGTTGCCCTTCATGAAGGCGATCTTCTGCTCAGCCGTCACATCGCCGTAGTTGACGATGACGATGACCTGCGGGTTGCGTTCCACCACGGGCTCCCACGCCACGCTCGCCCAGCTTTTGTCCAGATCATCCATGATGTTGACGCCCCCTGCGGCTTCGATCAGCGCGGTGGGCATGGCATATTTGCCTGCGGTGAACGGCGTATCCTCGCCGCTGTCATAGACGAACACCCGCAGCGGGTTGGCGTGATCGACGCCTGTGGTGATTTCGACCAAGCGCGCCTTGTACTCCACGACCAGCGTCTTGGCCTTGTCCCCAACGCCAAAGATCAGGCCAAGGTTCAGTATGTCATTATACATGTCATCCATACTGCTTTTCGCCTTCGCACCGACGAAGATGCAGCTTTCGGTCAACTCGTAGGTTTTGATGCCCAAAGGTTGCAGCGATTCGGGCGTGACTTCGCCACCAACGGTCATGCCGTAATTCCAGCCTGCAAAGAAGAAATCGGCATCAGCGCCAGCGAGCACTTCTTTAGTGGGATATTTGGCCGAGAGTTCCGGCAACTCCGCCACGCCTGCGCGCATTTCGGGATCCAGAGTTTTCCAACCGGAAATCCCGGTATAGCCAACCATGCGATCCCGCAGGCCCAGCACCAGCATCATTTCGGTCAGGTTTACATCGTTGGAAATAGCAGCGGTGGGCGCGGCCTCAAAAGTCACATCGCGGTTGCAGCTTTTCACCGTGACAGGAAAGGCGCCGGCAGAGGTGGCGGAGAGCAGTAGAGCAATCAGGGCGAGTTTCATGGGGTAATCCTACAGATGAAAGGAGAAGCGCGGCGCGGGGCCGGAGCGGTCAACGCGGGCGGTGACATTGAAGGCGGTGGCGATGTGATCGACCGAAAGCGCCTGATCTGGCGGCCCGTCTGACAACACGCGACCGTCGGCCAGCACCAACACGCGGTCGGCGAATTGCGCGGCAAGGGTGAGGTCGTGCAGCGTGCAGATCACCGTCAAGCCAAGGCCGCGCAGCAGGGCCAGCAGTTCAAGCTGGTGGCGGATATCCAGATGGTTGGTTGGCTCATCGAGGATCAGCACGCGGGGTTCTTGCGCCAGGGCGCGGGCAACCATGACGCGCTGTTTTTCCCCGCCTGACAGTGTGCCGAAAGCGTGGTCGGCAAAGCGGGTCAGGTCGAGGCGGGTGATGGCGGCATTGATCACTTCGGCATCCTGCAGACTGGCGGCGGCAAAGCCTGCGCGGTGCGGCAAGCGGCCCAAGGCCACGATCTGACGGGCGGTGAGGGCGAAATCGGTCGGCTGCTCTTGCAGCACGGCGGCAACCAGCCGGGCAGTGTCACGGGCAGAATGCAGCCAAATATCGCGGCCCATTAGGCTGACGGTGCCTTTGCGGGGTGCAACATAGCGGTAGAGCATCCGCAGCAACGAGGATTTCCCCGCGCCATTCGCCCCGCAAATCGCCATCACTTCGCCCTCAGCCAAGGCAAAGCTGATATCGGTCAGAATATCGGGCCTGCGCGGTGGCCCCCAATGCAGGCTCCGCGCTTCCAGAATGGATTGGCTCATCGGCACACCGCCTGACTGCGCGGCAGCTTGCTTCGAGATATATCGAAGTCTTGGGGCCTCAACAGCCCGTTCATATCCATCATAGCTTCCTTCTCCGGGCGCCCCGCCCGGTCGGTTGTTTCGGCTATGATGGCAGGTCTCCTGACTCGCGGGTCGTGGCTTGCCTGCGCCTTCCCACCCATCGGGCAGTGGACTTTGCAGGTTCGCTCACCGCTTACAGTTGCGGGGGCAGTCACGGATTTGGCGGCTAATGCCTACACCACACCGTATTCCCTTTTCATCCGACGCGGCTTTGCGCCTGCCGGAACCATCGCCGCTAAAAGAAAGCGTTAGCGTGCCGCTGTCAATCCGATCAGCGACAGGGGACGGCGGTTTTGCGCCCTAGGCGATGTCGAGCCAGCTTTGCTGTTGCGACGAGGCTTGAATGGCTTCCACCAAGGTCTGAATCCGCAGACCTTTGCGGAAGTTGAACGGCTCAGGCGCGATGCCTGCGATGGCGTTGATATAGCCTGCGACCTCGATGGCCTTCAGGTCGTTAAACCCGATCTGGTGGCCAGCGGCGACGCAGAACAACCCGTAGGGGGCGTGATCCGGGCCAGCCTCGATGCGGCGAAAGCCTTGGCGGCCTTTGGCATCTGCTGTGGAGAAGTAATTGAGAACATTGAAATGTTCCTGACTGAACGCCAGCGCGCCCTTGGTGCCATAGATCTCAAAATCATGCTGCATCTTGCGGCCTGTGGCGATCCAGTTGCCCTCGATGGAGCCTGTTGCGCCATTTTCAAAGCGCAAGAAGGCCCGGCCAATGTCATCGACGGTGACGGCTTTGCGGCCGCCGCGCCCATCGGGGCGTTCGGTGATCATCGTCACGCAATCGCCCAACACGCGGATGACCCTACCGCAGAGGAATTCCGCCGTGGCAAGCGCATGGCTGCCAATGTCCGCCAAAGCGCCACCGCCTGCGGGATCGTGGCGGAAGGCATAGGGGCCGCTGGCATCGGCCATATAGTCCTCGGCGTGCAGACCGCGATAGCCACGGATTTCGCCCAGCTCTCCCGCTTGGATCATCTCCCTGGCAAGGGCCAGCATCGGGTTGCACAGGTAGTTGAAACCAACTTGGGTTTTCACGCCCGCAGCCTCGGCAGCGAGGGTCATTTCAAGGGCATCACTTGCCATCGGGGCGAGCGGCTTTTCACAGTAAACATGCTTGCCCGCCGCAATCGCCGCCAGCGACATTTCCTTGTGCAGGGCGTTGGGCGCGGTGATCGACACCAGATCAATCGCAGAATCGGCGATGATCGTGCGCCAGTCGGAGGTGGCATTTGCAAAGCCAAGGGTCTGCGCCGCGCGGGTGGCGGCCCCATCGGTTATATCCGCCACCGTGTGCAGTTCCAGATCAAACGGCAACTCGAACACCCGCGGGGCGGACGTGAAGCCAAAGACATGCGCCTTGCCCATAAAGCCCGTGCCAATCAGGCCGATGCGGAGTTTTGGTTTGCTCATCTGGGCGCGTCCTTCTGGCGGGTGTAGGGTGAAATCCGCCATAGGGTTGGGGTTGGTTCCGGTCAAGCGCGCGGGGTGGCAGGCTCGTCAAAAGCCATCACGGCGCGATCGGCGCACCTGCTACAGCACCATCGGGCCATCCGGCACCGGCATGCCGCCTGCCACTGCGCCCCAGACGGATTGGTCAAAGTTGATCACTGCCCCCGTCATCAGGCCAGCGTCGTCGGAGACAAGGAAGTTTACCGCTCGGGCGGCTTCGGCGGGGTCTACCAGACGGCCGAAGGGCAGTTTGGCGGTTGCCTCTGCCTCCCAACCCGCGCCGCTGGTCGCGGTTTGCAAGGCGCGTTCGTTGTCCGAGGCCATCCAGCCGATGTTGAGTTGGTTGACGCGGATGCGGTTGGCCATCACGGAAAACGCAGTGTTGGTGGTCAGGGTGGTCAGCGCGCCTTTGGAGGCGCAATAGGCGTTGATGAAGGGTTGCCCCGCCAGCGCCGAAATCGAGCCGATGTTGCAGAGAGCACCTTGGATGCCATCGCGGATCATCAGCTTTATCGCGTCTTGCATCAGGAAATACGGGCCCCGGACGTTGACGGCGAACATGCGGTCAAACAATTCCGGTGAAGTATCCAGAATGGTGCCGCGATCTGTCAAGGCACCGGCGTTGACCAGCACGTCGAGGCGGCCAAACAGCCGGTCGGTCTGGGCGATGGCGGCCCGGCAATCGTCCACGCAGCCGAAATCAGCGGCGATGAAATGGGCCTTGGTGCCATAGGTCGCGGTCAGGCTTTGCGCCACAGCCTCTCCCCGCGCGGCATTGCGCCCAGTGATGATGATGCCAGCGGCCCCCGCTGCGGCGAGGCGGTGGGCGATGGCCGCGCCAAGGCCCTGGGTCGCGCCCGTCACAATGCAGACTTTGCCGTCCATTCGATTGCCGGAAAACACTTTCATCTATCCTTTTTTGCCTAGCGCCGTCTTAAAACCACTGCCCCGGCTCCATCAATCCCAGATCCATCAATTGCTGGCTGTGCCAGTCAAACGGGGTGGAGTTGTGCCATTTGAAATCATGGATATCAAAACGAGAGCCCGCGTTCGAGCGCAGGGCTTTCGCGGTGCGGAAGCTGACGATGGCGGTGGTGATGTTGTGGTGCCAAGGGCAGGCGTAGGTGTTGTATTCCTCATCCGACAAAGTGAAGTCGGGGCGCAGGGTCAGCCCCGGTTTGGTGCGGAACAAAGCGATCCGGTCGATCTTGCGGCGCGGCACCGGGATATGTTCTTCAAACCGCCAACGCAGGCCGCCGAAGAAATCCAGTTGGCGCTCTTTCGGGTAATTGTGATTGGCCATGTCTGGCCGACCCAAGGCGTAATAGCCGGATTTGTCCAGATGCGCATGTTCCAGCGACACCGCATTGGGGAAAACATTCAGATCGTCCGCGTAAAGATCAACGACATAAGACAGCGTCGCATCGCGGCGTTCTTCGCTGTGGAAGGCCAGCATCTCGCGGATGTTGCGGGTCTCACAAAACGGGAAGAACAGATACTCGGCGTTGTAGCAGTAATACAGCCAGATGCCGGGGGCGGCGGCGATCACTTTGTTCACCGCCTCGACCAAAGCCTCCACCGTGGGGGCCTCATAGGGGATGCGGTGGATTTTCGTCTCCAGCTCTGCTGCTACCGGAATGGCATCGGGCGCGAACAGCGCAAGCTGCACAAAGCCAGCCTCAAGATGATGGCGGATGGTGGTATCAACTTCAACCGCGTCTTCGGCGAACACCAAGGCGAGCGGGCCTTTCGCGAAGGTGCCCTTGGCTTCGGCCAGAAACTGATCAAGCGACGTATATTTCATGCCCTGCCCAATGCCTTCGGCCTATTTGCGGCAGAATCCGTTAACATCCCCTTCAACGCAACCCCCGGCGTTGCGAAGCCCCGCTGTTTGGCATAGATCAACGGCCCAGATAGAGGTGCGCCATGGCCGATCCGAAGAAATTGTTCATCAAGACCTATGGGTGCCAGATGAACGTCTATGATTCCGAACGTATGGCCGAGGCTATGGGCGCGGATGGTTATGTCACCACCGATAGCGTTGAAGACGCCGATATGGTGCTGCTGAACACCTGCCATATTCGCGAGAAGGCCGGGGAAAAGCTGTATTCTGATCTGGGGCGGCTGAAGAAGCTGAAAAACCTGCGACCTGATCTGAAGATCGGCGTCGCGGGCTGCGTGGCGCAGGCCGAAGGGGCCGAGATCATGCGGCGGATGCCGATTGTCGATCTGGTGGTCGGGCCCCAGTCCTATCACCGCCTGCCCGAGATGGCGCGGGCCGGCACGCCGCAGGTCGATACTGATTTCCCGCTGGAAGATAAGTTCGATCTTTTGCCGGAACGCAAAGCCAGCCGTGGCCCGATGGCGTTCCTGACCGTGCAGGAAGGCTGCGACAAGTTTTGCGCCTTCTGCGTGGTGCCCTATACCCGTGGTTCCGAAGTATCGCGCGACCCGCAGCGCATTCTGACCGAAGCGCGCGGCTTGGTGGAAAAAGGCGTGCGTGACCTGACCTTACTGGGCCAAAACGTCAACGCCTATCACGGCGACGGCTGGACCCTGTCGCGCCTGATCCGCGAGCTGGCGAAGGTCGATGGGTTGGAACGCATCCGCTACACCACCAGCCACCCCAACGACATGGAAGATGATCTGATCGCAGCCCACGGCGATGAGCCGAAATTGATGCCTTATCTGCACCTTCCCGTGCAGTCTGGGTCAGATCGCATCCTGAAAGCGATGAACCGCAAGCATAGCGCCGAGGCCTATCTGCGCCTGATCGACCGCATCCGCGCCGCGCGGCCCGATATACTGCTGTCGTCAGACTTCATCGTCGGCTTTCCGGGCGAAACCGATCAGGATTTCGAGGACACTTTGGCGCTGATCCGCAGGGTGAACTATGGCATGGCCTATAGCTTCAAATACTCCGCCCGCCCTGGCACGCCTGCGGCGGAAAAGCCCGAGATTGATGCGGCTGTCGCAGATGCCCGCCTGCAGATCCTGCAAGCGTTGATCACCGAACAGCAACGCGGTCAGCAAGAAGCGATGGTCGGGCGCGAAGTGGGTGTGCTCTATGAGAAAGCCGGGCGCGAGGCCGGGCAGATGATTGGCAAGTCGGACCACCTGCATGCGGTGTTCGTGAATGACCCGATCGGCTGCGTTGGCGAGATGGTGCGGGTGAGAATCTTAGCTTCGTCGTCCAACTCTTTGGCAGGCGCGCGTATTTCCTGATTGGCGCTAAACCAGCATCGTTTCCGCGCTGTCTGCAAAGCAACTTAAGTGGCGAAATTATGGCCAGACACGCAACAATTAGTCTTCAAAAAGCCACAAACCCATAGATTTTGCTTTACTTCACAAGGCGCGCTCGGCAAACCTTCGATCATAAATATGTGAATTCCGAATGGTTAAAAGGGAGCTGCCACAGTGGAGCGTTTTTCCAGAGCAGTGCGAACGGCAATCGGGGGTGCGGCATTGGCTGCTGGCCTGATGATGTCAAGCGGGGCTATGGCGCAAACCGCGCCGCAGGTTGCCGGCAAGATTGAATGGGGCGTCTGGGTTGATGACGACGGCTGTATGCACTGGTGGGCGGATGGCGGTGTTGAAGGCTATATGCTCGACCGTGTGAACCCCAAAACCGGCAAGCCAGTCTGTCTGAAGCGCAACACCTGTCTGGTGCAAAACACCGACACATTGTTTGCTACGGATACCTCCAAGCTGACCGCCTATGGCCGCCGCTACCTGACCGATTTCTTCCAGAACGCCGGTGCCTTCGGCTACGCGATCTACGGCCACACCGACAGCCGCGCCTCGGATGAATACAACATCAAACTGTCGCAACGCCGTGCCGCCTCGGTGGCAAATGTCGCTCGCTCGGTCGGCGCGATGGTGGATCGTGAGATTGGCTATGGCGAGCGTCAGCCGCGCGCCACCAACGCAACCGCCGCCGGGATGCAGCAAAACCGCCGCGTCGAAGTCGTCTGCTATAAGTGGTGA
The DNA here is from genome assembly GCA_046590425.1 of Cypionkella sp. GTDB lineage: Bacteria > Pseudomonadota > Alphaproteobacteria > Rhodobacterales > Rhodobacteraceae > Cypionkella. The sequence continues at coordinate 12,202 of JBKJTI010000253.1, forward strand.
TGAACATGTCCAAAATTACAGTTTTCCCGCTTCTGGCCTTCGCCGCGCTGGCGTTGAGCGCCTGCGTCGATGGTTTGACCCCCTATACCGCGGGACCAGACACGGTGATCGCCACGGCGCGCGACACCGGGCGTGACCACACCGGTCTGATCGAGGGCGAGGCCGCGATTGCCTACGATCCTGATGGCTGCCAAGGCTGGATCATGGACGACGGCATCGAAGGTTACTCGGGCCGCCGGTATGATCCGGTCTCGGGCTTGCCGGTCTGCAATAATCACTATCCGCCGGGAACCGTGCTGGGCAATTACCAAACCTCGTCGTCGCCGCTACGCGACTACGTTCCGGCGCGTCGGAATTAAGTCCCGCCAACCGCGGTGATATCACAGCAAAGACCACGGAAACTTCCGTGGTCTTTTTTTATTGCCCGGTTCTTGCGCAAAGATGTCGCTGTCATCACTTTGATAACAACAGCATGCAGGTTGTTCTTGCCAGAGTCTTTGGCAGGTCTACACTACATATAGACGTCACCTGAACCGCAAGGAGATCCCTTTGGGCATCAGCGCGCTAACGCCCCCGACCCGTTCCGAG